>NZ_JBHYWP010000001.1:193123-232810 GCF_042751845.1 Streptomyces sp. NPDC059398
TCTCGGCTTTAGTCCACGGGCCCGGGCGGGTGGGCTGGCCGGGTTGTGCTCCCGCCCTCCTGGTTCAACACCAGGGGTGTTCCCCCGCCGTTTGGGGGGCGGGCCCGGGGGGGCCCCCCCACACCGGAGACGTGGCGTACGCGGAGAAGCGGTGTACGCGGAGAAGTCCAGCGAGCGCGGCGGGGGCGGCATGGCACTCGGATACAGCCGGCGCACCGGGGAACTGCCCCTGGAAGTCACCGGGTTCGTCGGACGCTCGGCCGAGCTCGACCGGATCCGTGAACTGGCGGCGCGGGCCAGGCTGGTGACCCTCGTCGGCCCCGGCGGGGTGGGCAAGAGCCGACTGGCCCTGCGCGCCGCACTCACCCTCGGGGCGAACTACCCGGACGGCGTCGTCCTGGCCGAACTCTCCTCGCTGCACGACCCCGAACTGCTGCCCCAGGCCGTGGCCGCCGCGCTGGGGCTGGCCGAGCAGTCCGGGCGGATGCTGCTCGACGTCGTGATGGAGCACCTACGGGAGCGCGCGCTGCTGCTCGTCCTGGACACCTGCGAACACCACCTCGACGCCTGTGCGTTCCTCGCCGATCTGCTGCTGCGCGAGGCCCCGGGTGTGACGGTGCTCGCCACCAGCCGTCAGCCGCTCGACGTCCCGGGTGAGCACACGCTGCACGTACCACCGCTGGCGTACGACGACGCGACGACGCTCTTCGAGCAGCGCGCGGCGGCCGTGGTGCCCGGCTTCCGTGTCCACGCGGGCAACCACCAGGACGTACTCGCGCTCTGCCGCCGCCTGGACGGCATCCCGCTCGCCATCGAGCTGGCCACCGTACGGCTCAGGGCCATCCCGCTCGACCAGCTGACCGCCCGGCTCGAACGCCGGTTCAAGGTGCTCACCGGTGGGCGCCGCAGCGCCGCGCTGCCCCGCCACCAGACGCTGCGCACCGCGATCGACTGGAGCCACGACCTGTGTTCGGCCGACGAACGGCTGCTCTGGGCACGGCTGTCGGTGTTCGCCGGGCCGTTCGATCTGACGGCCGTCGAAGAGGTCTGCTCGGGCGCCGGCCTGCCGCGCGACGAGATCCTCGAACACCTCATCGGTCTGGTCGACAAGTCGGTGGTCCTGCGGGAGGGCGACGACGGCTCCCGCTACCGGCTGCTCGACACCATCCGGGAGTACGGGGCGGACCGCTGCGCCGCTCTGGGCGACGAGCAGGAACGCTGCCGGGCCCGCCACCGCACCCACTACCTGGCCCGGGTCCAGCACTTCTACGAGACGGTGCTCACCTCCGAACAGGTCACGCTCTACTGGGAGTTGTACCGGGACATCGCTGATCTGCGCAGCGCACTCGACTACTCGCTCTCCCGGCCGGACGGCATCAGGCCCGGCCTGGAGATGGCGGCCAGGCTCTGGCCGTTCTGGGTGACGGCCGGGCTGTCCAAGGAGGGCCGCTACTGGCTGGGCAAGGGCATCGACGCCGACCCCGAGCCCTGCCGTGAACGCGCGCTCGCGATGCTCTGGCGCAGCCTGCTCGCCCTGGCGCAGGGGGATCTCGAACCGGCACTCGCCGGATTCGAGGCGACCCGCGAGGTGGCGGGACTGGCGGGATCGGAGCTGGACCTCGCCTTCGCCACCGGGTACACGGGCGGGGTCCGCTGGCTGCTCGGCGACCCCGAGACAGGACAGCGGCTGCTCGACGAAGCACTGGCCCGCCAGCACCGCATCAACGACCGGCTGGGGCTGGTCGTCTTCCACTACCAGAAGGGCTATATGCACGCGGTGCTGCGCGACTCGGCTGCCGCGGTGGAGGAGTGCGAGAAGGCGCTGCTGCTGCTCGGGGACGAGAGCGGCGAATGCATCATCAAGGGGCAGATCCTGGTCATCGAGGCCATCGCGGCCTGGGGCCGGGGCGAGCCCGCGGAGTGTGTCGCACTGGCCCGCTCCGGCCTGCAGCGCAGCCGCGAGGTCCGCGAGATGTTCGGCGCCGCGAACAGCCTGGAGCTGCTGGCCTGGGCCGCCGCCGACCTGGCCAGCCCCAGCAGGGCGGCCTGGCTGCTGGGCGCCGCCGAGGCGCTGTGGCGCAAGGTCGGCTCCCCGATGATGGGGGCCGCGGTGTACCTCGACGACCACGCACGGGTGGAGAGCGCGGTCCGCGCCGAACTGGGGGAGACCGAGTTCGCCCGGCTCTTCGCGCTGGGCGCCGAACTGACGCTGGACCGGGCGGTGGAGCTGGCCCTCATGGACGCGGACACCCCGGCCGCCACGCTCCCCGGGCAGCGTGGCTCGGCTCCGGGCGGCATGCTGACCCGCCGGGAGCGGCAGGTCGCCGCGCTGGTCTCCGAAGGGCTCACCAACCGGGAGATCTCCGAACAGCTGGTGATCTCCAAGCGCACGGCCGACGCCCACGTCGAACACATCCTGGCCAAGCTGGGCTTCTCGTCGCGCGCGCAGATCGCGGCGCTGGCCGGGCCGGCCGGGGAGATCGGGGCCGCTCCCGCTCCGGCCACGGAAGCGGCTCCGCAGGCGGAGTAGCCGGCCGGAGCGGGCACCGGCCCTGCACGCGGCACCGGCGCTGCATGCGGCACCAGCCCGCCGGGGAGAACCGGATACGTCCGGGGCACCGGACCGACCCGGTCCGGCGCCCCGTATCAGCCGCACCCGCATCCTCACGGGATGCCACACGGACGGCCCGGAGCACCACCTCTGCCCCGGAGTGACGCCCGTTCACCGCGCGACGGCCGTGCATGGTGCCGTCCGTCCGCGCATGGTGCCGTCCGTTCACGGAGCCGCCCGTGCACCGCGCTGTTCGCGCACCGCGCCGCCCGTGCGTCGCGCCGCCCGCGCACCGCGCCAACCGTGCACGGTCGCCGCCGCGCACCGCGCCGCCCGTCAGGGGCGCCGGTCGCTCTGGCCGCAGATCCAGGACAGCGCGTCGTACAGCCCGCGCGCGTAGTCGTCCGTGACACCGCGCTGCACCGCGTCCTCCAGCTGTACGGTCACCGCGTCCACCTCGGCGGTCAGCCGCCCGAGGTCAGGGGCGCCGCCGGTGATGCCGGTGGCCGGGGCCGCGTCCGCCCGGCCCAGGGCCCACCGGTAGCCGGTCAGTACTCCGCGTGAGAGGTCCGTCTGCGCGTCAGGAGCGGCCGTGCCCTCCACCTTCCGGCAGGCCGCCTCCACTTCGGCGCGGTACCTGGTACCCACGCGTTCGTCGTCGAATGGTTCTCTCTCCGGGGTGCTCATACCTCTGAGTGTGTCCGATTCCGTCGTGGTGATGTCTCCGCGGGGGCCTCCCGGGAACGGTTTCCGGCGCCGCGCCGTGCCCTGCGCCCGGTCAGACGGAGGACGCTTGTGCGGCGTCGAGGTGGCGGCTGAGGGATCGCCCGATGTGTGCGAGCGGCGCCGCCTGGGTCATCGCGTGATGGGTGCACGCGATGTCGTACGACTCGATCCGGCCGGTCACCCAGGGCCGCCACGCCTCCCCGGTGAGGGCCTGCGCCGACTTTCCCTGGGTGGCATGGAAGTACAGCACATCACCTTCGAACACGCCCTCCACGAAAGTCGGCTGGAGCCGGACCGAGTTGGTGAGGACCGACGTCATCGCCGCCACATGGTGCTCGGCGAGACCGGGATGCTCGGCGAGCGGTGCAGGGCGCCCGTTCCCGCCGTCGCCGCTGAGGATCGCGGCGACCTCGGTGGCGGTGAGCGCCGAGAGGCCGGGGCCCTGCGGGGTGTGCCCGGCCGCTTCCAGGAGCAGGGCGAGGGCCGCGCGGTCGTCCGGCAGCGACCGCAGCCGGCTGCGCGGGTCGATGGGGCGGGAGTCCAGCATGGCGAGCAGGGCCACCCGCTCACCCTGGTCCTGGAGGCGTACCGCGACCGCGTGCGACAGCGCACCGCCCAGGGACCAGCCCAGCAGGTGGTAGGGACCGGACGGCTGTACGGAGCGGATGTGCGCCACATAACCGGCGACCATCTCCTCGAAGGACACGGGCAGTTCTCCCGGCCCGGAGAGCCCCCGCGCCTGTAGCCCGTACACCGGCAGGTCGGCCGGGAGATGGCGGGGCAGGCCCGCATAGCACCAGCTCAGGCCCCCCGCCGGATGGACACAGAAGAGCGGCGGCCGGGATCCGCCGGTACGCAGTGGCAGCAGCATCGCGAAGGGGTCCTGCGCCGCGCCGCCGTCGAGCAGCCGGGCCAGTCCCGCCACCGTCGGCGCCTCGAAGACCGCACCGATGGAGAGGGCGGTGCCCAGCGAAGAGCGGATGCGGCCGGTGAGCCGGGCGGCCAGCAGCGAGTACCCGCCCAGCGCGAAGAAGTCGTCGTCGATGCTGACATCACCGACGCCCAGCACCTCGGTGAAGAGCGCGCAGAGCGTCTTCTCCTGCGCGCTGCGGGCGGGCCTCCCCGTCCGCTCGGCCACCGACTCCGGCGCCGGGAGCGCGGCCCGGTCGAGCTTGCCGTGCGGGGTGAGCGGCAACGTGCCGAGCAGCAGGTACGAGGCGGGGACCAGGTACCCGGGCAGCCGCTCCGTCGCCCAGGCCCGCAGCGCGGCGGGGTCCGGCTCCGCCGCGGGGCCCGGCTCGCCGCAGGCCACGATCCTCGGCCCCGGGACCGCCCGCGGCCCCGGCCGGCCCGCGGGCACCACATACGCGGCGAGGACCGGCTCCCCCTGCGCGGACTCGCGTACCGCGACCGCCGCGCGGGCCACCCCCGGATGGCGGGCGAGCACCGCCTCGATCTCACCGGGCTCGATCCGCAGCCCCCGCAGCGTGACCTGGTCGTCGGTGCGCCCCAGATACTCCAGCGAGCCCCCGTCGGTCCACCGCACCAGATCGCCGGTCCGGTACATCCGGCCGCCCGGGGCACCGAACGGATCAGCGAGGAAACGTTCGGCCGTCAGTCCGGGCCGGTTGAGGTAGCCGCGGGCCACCTGCGCGCCGGCCAGATGCAGTTCGCCGGGCACCCCGGGCGGTACCGGGTTACCCGCGGGGTCCAGCACATAGGCGCGGACGTTGTGCCCCGGCCGCCCGATGACCGGCAGATCGCCCTCAGCGTCCAGCCGGCAGTACACGGCGTCGACGGTGCACTCCGTCGGCCCGTAGTAGTTGTAGGCGACTGTGTCCCGGCACTCCCGCAGCGTCCGCCACAGCGCCTCGTCCAGCGGCTCGCCGCCGACCATGAGCAGCCGGGGCCGGTGCCCGCCGCCGGTGAGCAGACCGGCGGCGATCAGCTGGTGCAGATAGGAGGGGGTGACGTCCAGGAAGTCGATCCCGTACCGGTCCACGTACTGGACCAGCGCCGCCGGATCGAGCCGTACGGCATCCTCGATCACATGGAGCTCCTGGCCCGCCGCCAGGAAGAGCGGACCCTCCCACGCGGTGTCGAACGTGAAGGTCGCGGTCAGCGCGGACCGCAGCGGCCGGCCCGCCGACTCGGCCGCAGGGGCGATCAGTTCGCTGTGGTGGTCGGCGCACAGGTTGCTCAGCGAGCGGTGCTCGACCACGACGCCCTTGGGCGCCCCGGTCGATCCCGACGTATAGCTCACATACGCCGGGTGGTGCGCCAGCAGCGGGGCGCGGCGGTCGCTGTCGCGGGGATCGCCGTCCGGCCCGGTGGCCAGTGCGCCGACGGTGGAGGGGCAGTCGATCAGCAGCGCGGGCACGGTGGCGGGCAGCGCCGGGGCGCAGGCGGTCGTGGTGATGACGCAGAGCGGTCCCGCGTCGGCGAGCAGGTACCGGATGCGCTCGGCGGGGTGCTCCGGGTCCACCGGCACACATGCCGCACCCGCCTTGAGCACGGCCAGCAGCGCGACCGGGTAGTCGGCGGTGCGCGGCAGCGCCAGCGCGACGAAGGTCTCGGGGCCCGCACCGCGCGAGATCAGCAGCCGGGCCAGCCGGTTGGCGCGCCGGTTCAGTTCACCGTACGAGAGGGAGCCGGCGCCGCACACCACGGCGGTCGCCTCCGGCGCACGGCGGGCACGGTCCTCGAACATCGTCGTCAGGGTGGCGGCGGGCACCGGGCGGGCGGTCCCGTTCCAGCCGTGCACCACCAGGTGCCGCTCGTCGGCGGAGAGCAGCCCGATCTCCGCGAAGGGCCGGTCCGGGTCCGCCGTGGCGAGCGTGTCGAGCAGCCCGAGGAACCGGCGGTGGTGGGCTGCCGTGACCTCCGCGCCGTACAGGGCGGGATCCGCGTTGAAGTCGATCCGCAGCGAGCCGTCCGCGGGACGGTCGTACACATTCACGCCGAGCCCGGTCACCGGGCCGTTGGAGAGGTTGTGCAGGACGGCCGGGTGCCGGCCGAACGTCAGCTGAGGGTCGTATCCCATGATGTTGATCCCCCAGTCGCCCAGATACCCGTCGGCCGGGACCCCGCCGAGGTCCTTGACGAGGTACGGCGCCGGGTAGCGCTGGTGGCGCAGCAGCCCACGCGCCTGCCGTGCGGTGTGGCGCACCAGTTCGGAGACGGTCGCGCCCGGCTCGGGGCGTACCGCCAGCGGGAGCACGTTGGCCAGCATCACCGGGACCGTACGGGCCACCGCTCCGGTGCGGCCGGTCACCGTCAGATCGAGTGAGACCTCGTCCTGCCCGCTCAGCCGGTGCACATACAGCGCCAGCGCCGCCATCGCGACCGACGGCAGACCGGTCCTCGCCCGCCGGGCCAGCGCCCGCAGCCCGGCGGCCGCCGGGGCGCCGACCGGGCCGCTCTCCCGCACGAAGCGGGGCGGGACGGACTTCAGCAGCCGGCCCGACGCCTTGGGCGCCATGGGGCGGCCGGCGAGCTGCGTGGCCCAGTACTCCCGGTCCGCGGCGAACCGCTCCGACGCGAGGTACGCGGCCTCGTCGGCCAGCAGTTCCTCCAGCGAACCCCAGGAGGAGCCGGGCGGGGGCCCGCCGGACTCCAGCGCGGAGTAGAGCCCGGCCACCCGCTGGATGAAGAGCGAGAAGCCGTAACCGTCGAGCGCGATGTGGTGCACGCTGATGTAGAGCAGGAAGCAGTCGTCGGCGGTCCTGAGCACCGCGAAGGTGAAGAGCGGAGGGTGCCCGAGGTCCAGCGGGCACCGCATGTCCTCCCACATCCAGGCGTGCGCCGCGCTCCACGGGTCGTCGGCGCCGCGCAGATCCACCAGCGGCAGCCGCCACCGCGGCGCCGGTCCGATGTGCTGCCAGATGCGGCCCTCGTCGTCGGTCCCGAACCCGGCCCGCAGCGCCTCCGTCTCGCCGACGGCCACGCTCAGGGACTCCTCCAGCAGCGCGAGGTCGAGCGGGCCCCGGATCTCGACGAACTCGGCCGCGCGGTAGTTGGGGTTCTCCGCGTCCAGCTCCTGGGAGAACCACATCCCCGTCTGTGCGGCGGTCAGCGGCAAGCGACCGTTCCGGCTGCCGGACTTCCTGTTCATGCGTGCCGTCTCCTGACGCAGGTGCTTGGTCTCTGCAGGTGCTTGTGTGTCTACGGGTGCTTGGTGTCTACGGGTGCTTGGTCTCTACGGGCCATCAGGGCCAACGAGCGTCACCGGACAGGTGTATTGGTCCGGGGCGAAACTCTTTGGGACGGGTGTTCCAGAACGGGCCGCGCGCCGGGCGGCCCGCAGGCCCCCGTCCCGTACCAAGACTTGGCCTGCGCTTTACGAGAAGGGCTGCAACCGCGCTCCCCGTACAGATGTCTCTAGATGTGTTGTGTCCAGCGGGAAGTGATGTGAGCGGAGCATGAGCATGGGCCGGGTCAAGGGCAGCATAGGAATCGCACTGCTGGTCAGCGCGGTGCTGGCGGGCACGAGCGCCTGTGGGGGCAACGCCTCGGCCTCCGCGTCGGGCGACTCGGCGAACGGCGCTTCGGCCAAGGCGTCGGCGAGCGCGCACCCGTCACCGACCCACCCGTCGGGCCCGCCCATGCTCCTTGAGACGATCGCCCCCAAGACCGGTACGACCGTCGGCGTCGCGATGCCGATCTCGGTGGTCTTCACCAATCCGGTGGCCACTTCGGCCCGTGCGAAGGTCGAGAAGCACCTCAAGGTCACCGCGTCCGAGCCGGTCGCCGGTGCCTGGCACTGGTTCAGCAGCACCCGCGCCGACTGGCGGCCCGAGAAGTACTGGCACCCCGGCACCAAGGTGACGCTGGACGCGGACCTGGAGGACGTCGGCAACGGCAACGGCCGTTACGGTACGCACAATTACCAGCACAAGTTCACCATCGGTGACGACGTCGAGGCCACCGCTTCGGTCCCCGGCCACTCGATGAAGGTGACGCGCGACGGCAAGACGGTCCGCACCCTCCCGATCGACGCGGGCAGCCCCAGCTTCCCCTCCTGGGACGGCACGATGGCCGTGATGGACAAGGCCAAGAAGGTCCACATGACCTCGTGCAGCGTCGGCATCAGCTGCACCAAGGGCAGCCCCGACTTCTACGACCTGACGCTGCCGTGGGATGTGCACCTCACCAACTCGGGCACGTACATCCACTACTCGACCGGCGACCCCTACCCGGGCCACAGCTACGGCTCGCACGGCTGTGTGCATCTGTCGCTCGCCGACTCCAAGTGGTTCTACGACTTCGTCAAGCAGGGCGACCCGATCACCATCACCGGCTCCCCGCGCGGCAAGGCCGCCGGTGACAACGGCTACGCCGACTTCAACCTCTCCTGGGACCAGTGGCTGAAGGACAGCGCCACCGGGCAGCAGACGACGGCCACCGGCTGACCCGGCCGCCCGGACTCCGCCCCGGCCCCGGGGCGCCGATTGTGCGCCGCGCCGCGATCTGCGCCATGGTGAGGTGCTGAGGGGCCCGGCACCGGGCCGGGGCCGAGCGGAGGAGTGGCGCGCTGATGAGCGAAGAGACGGCGGCGTCCGGGGCGGGGCACGGCGGGCTCCCGCTCCCGGGGGCCCGGATGCGGCCCAGGGACCCCGGCGAGGCACACCGGGCCTCCACCCCGCTGGAGCTCTTCTTCGATCTGTGCTTCGTGGTCGCGGTGTCCCAGGCGGGCAGGCATCTGGTGCACGCCCTTGCCGAAGGACACCCGGGGCACGGCATCGCCGGCTATCTGACGGTGTTCTTCGCGATCTGGTGGGCCTGGGTCAACTTCTCCTGGTTCGCGTCCGCGTACGACACGGACGACGTGCTCTACCGGGTCGCCACCCTGGTCCAGATCGCCGGGGTGCTGGTCCTCGCCGCCGGGGTCCCACGCGCCTTCGAGCACGCCGACTACGCGGTCGCGATCGTCGGTTACCTGATCATGCGGGTCGTACTGACGCTCCAGTGGATCCGGGCGGCGCGCGGCGAGACGGGCGGCGCCAGGACCACGGCCCTGCGGTACGCGGCCGGGCTCGTGGTCGTCCAGGCCGGCTGGGTCGTCCTTCTGCTGCTGCCCCAGGCGGCGTGGAAGTGGGGCTTCCTGCCCATGGTCGTGGCCGAGCTGGCGGTCCCGGCGTTCGCCGAGCGCCACCGGCGCACCCGGTGGCATCCGCACCACATCGCCGAGCGTTACGGGCTCTTCACCATCATCGTGCTCGGGGAGACCGTGGCCGCCGCCACGGTCGCGGTGCAGTCGGCGCTGGACGAGTCGGCCGCGCTCGGTGAACTGCTGCCGATCGCCGCGGGCGGTCTCGTCATCGTCTTCGGCGCGTACTGGATCTACTTCGCGGTGCCCATCCACGAGCATCTGGCCTCCAACCGGCGGCCGTTCCTCTGGGGTTACGGCCACTACCTGGTCTTCGCGTCGGCCGCCGCGATCGGCTCGGGCATCGAGGTCGCCGTCGAGCAGGTGACCGGCCACACGGACATCCCGGCGGTCGCGGCAGCGGCGGCGGCCACCGTGCCCACCGCGCTCTTCCTGCTCACGGTCTCGCTGCTGCACACGCGCCATTTCAAACGGGGCGCGGCCCAGCAGGCGGTCCTCCCGGTCAGCGTGCCGCTGGTGCTCGCGACCACCTTCGCCGGTCACTGGGCGGTGCCGCTGGCCGGTCTCGTCGTCGCGGTCACCGTCGCTGTGGGCATCACGCTGGCGCACCGGACGCCGGATGAGACGGGCGCCGTCGTCTGACGCGCTGCCGGGAGCCCGGCGCCCGTGCCCGCCGCCGGCCCCGAGTCACGGGTCACGCGGGGTCAGGGGTCACACGGGGCCGGCGGCCGGTATCCCACACGCCGCACGTACGGCGTGTACCTTCTCCAGTGCCTGGAGATGTCCGCCGTCCCGGGCGCAGCGTTCGGCCCGGTCCAGCAGCGCTGCCGGCCCCTCGCCGTCGGCGGTCTCCGCACGCACCGAGGCCAGGGCGGCGAGCGCGAACGCCAGGGCCGTCCCGCCGAACGGCTCGGCCACGGAAACCGCCGCCCGTGCCAGCCGCCCGGCCTCCTCCCGCTCACCCAGCATCAGATGCAGCTCCGCCAGGTTCGCGCGCTCGAAGGAGGTCGCGGTCGGGCGCCCGCCCTGCTCGGCGAGGGCCAGGGCCCGCGCCCCGTGGCGCAGCGCCTCGCGCGGACGGCCCGTACGGCGGGCGTTCTCCCGTGACACGGACAGGACATGCGCGAGCAGCGCCGTATCGCCCGACTCCTCTGCCAGCACCCGCGCGCGTTCCGCCACCACACCGGCGTGCACCATATCCCCCAACAGGCCGCTGCACACGGCCTGCTGGGCGAGCGCGCGCACGCGCAGCGCCACCGCCTCCCCGCTCCCGCCCGCATCGGCGCCGGTGGGCCGCGGCGCCGCCTGGTCAGCACAGCGCTCGGCCTCCCGCGCGGACACCAGCCCCTCGGCGTAGTCACCGGTGTACGCCAGAACCCTGGCGGTGGCCATGTGGTGCGCGGCCCGTGCGAGAGGTGGCGTACGGTCTTCCGGAGCGTGCGTACGGAGTACGGTCACGGCATGCGCGGGCCCCTCGCCGCCCGTGCGCGCCAGCGCCTCGGCGAGCCGCGCGGCGACCCGTACGCAGTCGTCCCGGCGTCCCTGCCCCGCGTACAGCTCCAGGGCCTCGCGCAGGACACGCACCGCGTCCGCGTAGCGGCCCGAACGGTCCAGCGCCAGCGCCCAGTCCAGCCGGATGCGCGCGGTGTCGTCTGCCTGATGCCCGCCGCCGCCCGTCCGCGCCGCCAGCGCGGCGGCCACCTGGCCGCGCAGCTCCGCCATCCGCTCACGGCACGGCTCGGCCCAGGCGGCGTAGCGGTCCTCGGGGAGTACCTCGCCCGCGCACGCCCACGCGGCGGCCCGCAGTGCGGGAACCTCGCCCGCCTCCCGCGCGCGCCGGGCCAGCAGCCCGGCCGTGTCGACATCGACCCGGACCGTGTCGGGCGCGAGGCGCAGCAGCGGGCCGTCGGCGACGAGATAGGACGAGGCGGCCCGGGGCGCGAGTTCGGGCTCCAGCGCGTGCCGTGCGGCGTGCAGGGCGACGCGCAGACTGCGCAGGGCCGAGGGGAGTTCCGCGTGCGGCCAGCACACCGCCATCACGTCCTCACGGTGCAACTGGTGCCCCGGCGTCACGGCGAGCAGCTTCACCAGGGTGCGGGCCCCCGGCCGTGGCCAGTGGGCGAGGGGCTGTGGCACCGCTCCCTCGCGTGTGGCGTCGAACCCACCCAGCAGACGGATACGCAGCAGCCCCATAAATCCGTCACCCTAGCCGCGCCGGCCCCGGGCCTGCCCATGTGTCCATGGCCGCGGACGGGAGGCCATGCGGGGTTACGCGGTTGTTACTGGCCGAATCCCGCCGTCGTGCGCCCCAGGCAGGCGGGGTGTCGGAGCAGGGTCCCGTCATTCCGGTGCACCGCGTTGCCCACGGGGGAGCCGACCGCACAGGATGAGCGCCGCCCCACCACACCACAGCCCCCGGGAGTAACCCATGAAGCGCTCGCACGCCCTCGCCGCCGGTGTCCTCCTGCTCATCTCGGGCAGCGCCGCAGCGGCCCAGGCCGCCGACTCGTCCGACGCACCCGCCAGAACCACGGGACACACTGTCTCCGCTGCCCGTTGGTGCGAGCACCAGGGCGGGCACGACGTCACACGTGTTCCCTACTACGTCACTTCGGGCGGCAAGCTCAGTCCACTGGGCGGGGAACGCGAGATGTGCGTGTTCAAGGACACGACGAAGAAGACAGAGATCATGATCTCCGCCGACTCGCTCGCCGCGAAGAAGCCGACTCTCGCCGCCCTCGCCTACGTACGCAAGCCGGCCGGCCCTTCCAGCCCCGGCAACCCCGCCGTCGCCTACTGCCAGGGCATCAATGGCACCGCCATGTTCGGCAACAGGCCCACTGACGCGGGCGGTTGGGGCCCGAAGGGAGCGACGAGCACCGATCAGGTCAGGGGAGCATGCATGTTCGCGGACGGGTCCGTGATCGACGCATGGGGACTCAAGTACCACCAGGGCGGGGTGATCCGGGGCGCCGACCTCACGAAGAAGTTCCGCGCCGACATGCCCTGACCACCGGCGGTCCGTGGAGGACTGCTGACAGCCCGTACGCACGCGGGCAGCCGGGGTATCACCTACCCGGCTGCCTCGTCGGGGGGCCTCGCGAGACCCGTCACCAGATGTCGCACCGCCGGGCGCCAGGAGGTCTGGAACGCTGCGCTGCCGCGGCCTTAATGAGGTAACACCCCCGCAGGCGCGGGGAAGACTTCTCCTTGATGAGGCGGGCCGCGTACGGCCAGGGACCACCCCCGCAGGCGCGGGGAAGACTTCTTTACCCATGCGACTGACGGTAGCGCGCAGGGACCACCCCCGCAGGCGCGGGGAAGACTCGAACGAGCCGCTTCGGGTGCCGGACACCAGGGGACCACCCCCGCAGGCGCGGGGAAGACCCCCACCACCTGGTCCCCAGCCCCGAGCCCGAGGGACCACCCCCGCAGGCGCGGGGAAGACTACTGCATCACCCCACGGCACCGCGAACCGATGGGACCACCCCCGCAGGCGCGGGGAAGACAGTCCGTGACCAGCGGATTTACAGCGCGAGACTACTGTTTTTACTTACTTCTTCAAGGTCGGGCATTCTGATCCAAACTGGTCTCTTTTGGATGGCTCCGATAGCTGGCTTCTGGCTTACCGGCTTCCGAATCGGCGTCGTTTCGCGGCCTTGCTCCAGCCTTGTGCGGGTGGCGTGGCGGGCTTCGATTCAGGGGTGCGGGATCCTGGGGCGGGCCGGTGGATCAGCGTAACGCCCTCGTGGTCTGTGGGGTGCCAGGCGTGGTCATGGGTCTTGAAGGTGAAGCCCTGTTCGTTGTTGGTCTGGTAGGCGAGTAGTGCTCTGCCTTTGCCCGAGTACTGACGGACTTCGTCCCAGAGGATGTCGCGGACGCGTGCGGTCGGGGCGCCGAGAAAGACACCGGGGGAGATCTCCAGCAACCAGCGGGTGAGGAGACCCCGCAGCCCTGCTGGGCAGCTGGCAAGGACGATGACGGTCACCAGATTGACTCGTCACCGTGGTTGCGGCCGCCCTCAACGGTACGGTTTCCATCGGATTGGAGAGTCACCCGGTCCTGGTTGTCCGTCGTGTCACGGGTTCCGTCGTAACCGAGCAGATTCTTGATGTCCTTGACGCAGCGATCGAGTAGGCCAGTCTGGTTGATGCGGTCGCGGAGGGCTCTGCGAGTGCGTGAGGCGACATCGAGTTCGCCCTCTGCGGCTGCGTCGAATGCAGCCGGGATCGCGACGTCGGTCTTGTACAGATCGGCCACGTCCAGAACGAATGAACGCTCATGCCCCGAATGGACAAAGCCCAGGGCCGGTGAGCAGCCAAGGGCTGAGACGACGGCATGGGCGATGCCGTACATGCACTGGGCGGCGGCGGTGACGCCCTGGTTGGGAGCATCTCCGGCGGAGAAGTCGTCCCGGTTGTACTCCCGGCGCAGCCAGGGGACTCCGGTGCGGGCAGATTCACGGCGGTAGCACTCCTTGAGGCGCCGGCCTTCCATGCCCAGGAGGTCTTGCCGTGTGCGGCCGGTGGTGTCCTCGCCGGGAAACCGCAGCTTGTACATGGACCGGGCCACGTCGAGGCGGGTGCGGCGGTTGGCCCAGGCCGTGGTGTGTGCCTCCGCGAGGGCGGAGGAGCGTGTCAGGGCTCGTCCGCCGGCGTAGAAGCGTACGCCGTGCTCGCCCACCCAGGCCACGGAGGCGCCGCACTCGCCGAGTACGGACATGGCTTGATGGGTCACCCGCGTGCCGGGGCCGAGAAGGAGCGTGCCGATCGTTGCCGAGGGGATGTGTGTCACCCCGTTGGCGTCGGTCGCGGTGATTGCATTGTCCTCGCGGTGGACAGCGCAGCGCTCCAGGTAGATGAAGGACATACGGTCTCCCACCCGCGGCAGTTCACGGGGTGTGGACGCGCCTCGCCGGCTTACGGTGCTCATCGGTCACTTCACCGGGGCGAGCGTCATCAGCCCGCAGCCGTAGGCCTTCGCTTTTCCCAGACCGTGAGTGAGGGTGTTGCGGAAGACGGCGGGGTCGGTGACCCTCAGCCGTCCGTCGAAGGTGACTCGGGTGATCCGTACATCCTGCGCCGGCCGCTTGGCGGGCGGGCGGTGGAACTGGAGCGGCACCTGGTTGTGCACGATCACTTCGTGCTCGTCGCCGTACTCCGTGAGCCGGCGGTCGGCGGCTTTCCGTACGATCTCGAAGCCGGACTGCTCCTGGCGGGCCAGAAGCCAGGCCAGTTGGTGGCGGGGTGTGCGATGGGCGGCGCGTTTGGTGTCTGTGCCCGGTTTGTCCGAGGCATTGCGGACATTGTGGACCGGGTTCGCGGTGAGGCGGAAGCCCCACGTGTCGCCCGCAGCGAGAGCATTGAGGAATTCTTCGTACGCGTACGTCGTCCATCCCGGTTCGTCGAGGGTCGGCCAGCCGGCCTGCTCCACCAGATGGGTCAGGTCGGGTCGCCTGGGACTCACGATGAACAGCTGCGCCTTGGCCTGCTGATCACGGTCGATCCGCCACAGGACTCTGGGCCCACCACCGTCCCGCGGGGGCAGGTCGGGGAACGCCATGTTCACGGCGCCGTGCATGAGATGCGGCGAACCGATCAGTCGACGGCCCCCGGAGCGACCAGTGTTGACGGGAAAGCGGGTCAGGTACATCAGATGGTCCTAGAAGGTGCGTCGGGGGACTGTGTCGTCCTCGCAGAGTCGGTGGCCGTGCGGGAATGAGGCAGGGGTGTGAGCCCCCACGTGGGGTCGTGCGGCGGTGTCGTGGTCCCGAGCGGCCGGGGTGCCTGTTCGCTCCGGATGCCGCGTAGTTCGTACCGGCGGTGGCGTTGGTCGAAACTGACCGGGGAGTCCCGCAGCGACATGTCGGGGGTTTCGCCCGCCGGGCAGTCCAGCAGCAGATCCAGTGTCTCCGGCACCTCGGTCCGGGGGGTGCTCCTGGTCGATCGCTCAAGTTGCCGTATGTACCAAGGGGATGCCTGCCATTCGGCGCCGCGGAGGGCCTCGGGGAGGGAGGTGTCCAGCGGCGGTCCCATGGTGATGGGCCGGGACGGCGGGCAGGAGCGGCGCCCGAGATAGGGCAGGAAGCGCGGGGTGAGCAGCGCGTCGTGCAACTCCTGGAGCAGTGCGGCTTCACCTTCTACACCGGCGACGAACGCTGCGTCAGAGAGATAGAAGCGCTCGGACAGCGGCATGGCCCTGCCTGAGTCTGCGTGGTGGGCGGTTTGGAAGTCTCTTAGGCGGGAGCCCGGTTGATCGATGCGTACGCCGAAACGCAGCGCAGCGAGATCGGAGACGTCGGACTCCCGGGTACGGCCGAGGGCGGCTGCGAGAAGGCCGACGACTCCGCTCTTCGTGGGTGCGTTCTCGGTGCTGCGGCGGGCGAAGCGAGCCGCAGCACCCCAGGACTGGAGGGGGCCGACGAGCCGGAGCAGCAGGACACTCATACCCCCGTCACCAGCCGGTTCGCTACGGTGTTCTCCACATCCTTCACCAGTTCGGCGAGCGTTACTGCTGTGCCGAGGCATTCAAGGCTCTTGGTCGCTTCACCGACGCGGACAACCCAGCTCGGCTCCGTGTCCGAGATGCCGTACTGCTTCTCCAGATCCGGAACGTAGGCCGCGAGACGCTTGCAGCCTTCGCGGAGGAAGCCGCCCTCCTCACCCTGACGTACCGGTTCCTCGAAGGCTCCGACGAAGCTGACCGGTCGGCGGGTGCGGAGCTTGACGATGACGGCGGCAGGCAGTGTGTGGTTACCGAAGGTGTTGATCTTCCCGCTGGGCAGTGAGGTGATGAAGCCTTCCAGGAAGGCGCCCACCGCTTTCTGAGTCGGTGTGGTGGGGGCCTCGTCCTCTTGCAGGCCGACGCCGAGGTTCGCGTGCAGTTCGTCGACGTCCACGGCGGCGTAACGGTAGAGCGTGGCCGAGTTGAAGTCGATGGAACCGATCATTCCGGCGCCGGTCTCAGCGGCGGTGTTCTTGTCGTCGACAGCGGTGTAGTAGTCCGATTCGATTTCGGACTTGTGAATGCTGAGGGCGTGGGCGACCTGAGTGGCTGCGTCAACATTGAGGTCGGTGGAGTCGGCCACCATCCGGCCGAAGAGGGCGATGTCCACGGAGTGCCGGGTATCGACCGCACCCACGGCCTTTGCCTTGTTCTTCTTCAGGTACTCCTTCAGTTTTTTTGCGTCACCGCCCGAACTGCCCTCGATGGCCAAGGCAGCCAGCGCGTCGAGCTGACGCTTGCTGAGGAAGATCAGATAGCCGGATTCCGGTGCTTCGGCCTTGGCATCGGCGTCCGCCGGGTCATTCTTCGACGACTTACGGACGCGGGCATCGATTTTCGCCCCTGTGGCGGTCCGCACCGTCTCGGCGGCCAATCCCCACGCCACCTCGGGGGCCAGCGAGCTGTCCAGCCCCTTGATCCGCTCGGCCACCGCCTCGGCGACCTTTCTGGTCCGCACCCCCAGCTCGGAGGCCGGCAGCAACTCGTTGAATGTCTTACGGGTGGCCCTCTTCCACGCCTGACTGGATACGCGGGCACGCCGCACCCCTCCGTACACCGCCGATTTGGGTGTACCTGTGTCGTCGCGGTTCAGATTGCTCGGAGGGACGGACTGCAGGATGTGAATGTCGAGGATGGTTCGCGTCACCGGGGTATTCCGTTCTTGTGCTGGGCGGAGAGCCGTGGGCGGTATGGATGACGGATAGGGGAGGGGATGGGGCGAGGGGGCCTGGTTCAGTCGCTGAGGCCGTACTCGCCCAACAGGTTCACTTCGTGGTCCTCGTCGGCGCCGGGGGCTGAACTCTCGCCGGCGGCTGTCTCGGCCGGGCGTGAGGAAGATTCGTAGGACAGATGGAATTCGCGGCCCCAGGCGCGGCGGATACCGGGTCTCAGGCTTTCGTCCTGCCACGCGTACAGCTGCTGAGCGAGCCGTCCGTAGTCGACGGGGATTCTGGAGGCCCTCAGGAGCAGTACGAGTTCGCGCAGCCGGACGCTGAGGGCGTCGAAGGAGTTGGAGGTACCGATTCGGATGAACCGCTTGCGAAGCGTCTCGCTGAGGTCCTCGTCCCCGCGCGTGCTGGGCTCGCCTTCGTCGGACGAAGGGTCTCCCCCCTTCGCCGCGGGTTCCGTTCCGGACTCGCCCCTCGCCAGGCGCCGGACCGCACGTCCCAGACTCCAGCCGTAGGCGTGCATGTCGGCTTCCCGTACGGACTGTTGGTGCAGAGCCCACAGCGTTACCGCGAGGTGGACCGCGCTCTCCTCCGCGAGTTCGCGGCGCTCGCCTCTGAGACGTTCGTCGGCAGAGAAGAACTTCAGGGCCGTGTCATCGTGTTCTGTTGTCCCGGACTCTTCGCGTACTTGGGCGAGTTCCTCCAGACCGTCGATGCCCCAGGTGTCGGGAGAGTCGTGCGGCGGGCGGCCGACGCCGCGTCGCAGGCGTGCCAGTGTTGCTACGGCTGCGGCACTGTTCCTGCGGTACGGATTCTGTAGCCGGTTGATACAACGGACCGTGGCACGGAGCGGGATGCTCGGGGGCGTCCGGTGTCCGGTGTCCGGGCCGGAGTTCGCGCCTCCGCCGGTTTCGGCCCGCGCGGCGGGTTGAGTGGTCATGCGGGGCCTCCTGGTTGGCTATTGAGGGGCAGGGCCGTTGCCTACTGGTGGAGTTGGCCCGGGAAGGTGAGGACTCGGCAGTACTCTTTTCAGCCGCAGTCGGAACCACAGCTCGGCACTGGCGTCGTTGACCCAGCGCTTTCCGCTCCCGGGGATGTCGACGATCCTTCCTTCGGAGGCTGCCGGCCCCGCGGAGTCGAGCAGGCTTCGGCTGAGTCGGACGATGTGTCGGCGCACTGTCGCCTGCCATTGCCTTCGCGCCGATTCGGGCCGGGAATGCTGTGCCAGCTCCGCCAGCCACCGCCGGTAGGGGCCGTCGAGTTCGCCGAACCCGAGATCGCGGGCAGCGTCCGATGCCGCTGTCGGGCTGGAACCGGCGGCCCGCGCGAGATTCCCCGCGAGGTGGCCCAGCGCGGTGACTGCCTCGTCCGCGTCCTTGACGGCGTCGATGGCCACCACGCCGTATGCCGGATTTTCCTCGTGCAGCAGGACCACCGGTAGTGCCACGGCGTCGTCCACGATCTCGTCCACGACCGACTGCTGCGTGCCGTACACGGTTCCCACGAGCCTGACCCGAAGGAGGGCGAGCGGATCGAGCTCCCCTTCGGTGGCCAGCAGGGCCAGCCACCGGACGACACCGCAGGGCAAGGAGGCGGGTGTGCCCCTTCCCGAGTCATCACTCGCCGACCGACGAGCGGGCAGAAGACTGGCCATACCCCTCCAGGAGGCACGGTTCGGGTCGTGCTGCCGCGGCATGTAGACCAGTTGGCGGCCCTGCTTCTTCTCCTGAGCCGGGCTGCGACGCCACCCCGTCATGGGCTCCAGCTTCCAGGGCGCGTACGGGGTGAGGGGGTCTCCGTATCCCAGGACAACCCCGGTCACCCAACCGTTCTCGACGTGCAGACGCATGCGCCGCGACTGCCAGGTGTAGAGATCGCACAGGCCACTGGGCCGGCGGACGGCGGGGGCGTCCGCGGTTGCCCCGGGACCGCACGGCGGGCGCCGCCAAGCGGGGAGGTCGTCGCCGGGAGCGCCAGGGGCGTCGATGATGCCCTCGTCGTAGGGGATCAGATTCAGCAGCAGGGTTTCGCGCAGGGTCGACCCCTCGGCGAACACCCCGCCCAACTGGCCTGCGGAGCCCACACCCAGCGGGTAGACCTTCCCGGCTTTGGCCCGGCCCTCGTCGCCGACCATCGCGGATTTGATACCGGACGAGTCGTACGCATGTGTGTGAACCAGCCACCGCGCGGCCTCTGCGCAGGACAGCCGCTCCACGGCGGGGCGGCGCATCGTGAAGAACGGCTCCCCATTGGGAACGTCAGCGACGATCCGGTTCAGCGGAGCGATCTCGCCTTTCGCCGTACTCAGGGTCGCCACTTGAAAGAACGGCGTCTCCGTATGCAGCAGGTCGAATCGGTCCCGGTGGGCGGTCAGATAGTCGGCAACGCCGGCGAAAGGGTCCTTCGACTGCCACAGCTTCGACCAGTCCTCCAGTTCGGCCGGGCCGTCGAGCGCGTCATGCAGGATCGCCAATATCAGGCGGAGCAGGGCCAGCTCCTGGGTGGGCAGATCACCCACCAGCCGCCTCAGGTCACCGGCCTGGGAGAAGACTTCCTCCAGGGACAGCTCAGCCATCCGCCCGTCGAGACGCTGCACCGGCAGCCAAGGACGTGTGAGCAGATCGAAGGTGGTCGAAGCCGAAAGGGCAGCGGGTTCTGCGGTCACGACACGCTCCTGCCCTGGCTGGTCCTCTCCTGCTTCGCGGGGGTCGGTAACAGGTTCCAGGGGGGCCGGGGCACCGCCGATTCGCTCGTCCGTGGCTGGCTCATCGCTGCCGTCCTCCTCCGCTTCGGCCCCGCGCTCCACAGCGTCGGGAACAGCCGCCCCGACTGGTGAGACACGCAGCCCGTCGGCGTCGCTGTAGACGAGATCGAAGCCTGCCAGACGGGTCTGACAATCCTCGTCCAGGACGAGCAGCAACTCACCCGCCAGCCAGGGGCATTCCTTGACCTGCCAGGCTTCGACCAGGAATTTCTCCAGCTCGCCAATGGTCTGGTCGGCCTTGTGCGGGAGCGAGAACCTCCTCGGGAGTGTGAGCGCGCTCGCAGCGACGGCCTCTGCGGCCCGCTTGCCCGGCGGGAAGTCCGTCGGCAGCTCCAGGCCGCCGCGGTCCTGGCCCAGCCAGGGCACCGTGGTCAGGACTCCGTCTCGTCGGCGCTGCACAACAAGCACTTCCAACGTCTCTTCGCTGTCCCGTACTTGCGCGCGTCCCGTACTGCTGTCGTCGGCGTCCCCGGCATTGGCCTCCAGCCACCCGTATACCGGACGGCCGGCCCGGCGCACCGGAGCGAGCAGGAACGCCTCCGCGCTTTCCTGCTTCCGGTCGAGCAGCCTCAGGTGCTTCTCACGCGCTGCCCTCATGTCCCCGGCCCATGCGGGCGGACCGATCTCGTTCGTTCCGTAGGCCGACTGAACCAGTGGGCTGATGTCATCGGGGAGTGCGAGCGGAGCGCCCTCCAGATGCGGCTTCAACACCGCGAGCGCCCGCCACAGCAGGTGCTGACCTTGGTAGACAGCGACAGAGCCATCCACCGGCACAGGGGGATCCGCCCCCCAGTCGGCAACTCCGGTCACCAGACACCGCGCGCCCGCCAGCCGCGAGGGTCGCCGTCGCGGATGACGGTGCAGCCGCCCCATGCGCTGGAGCAGCAGATCCACCGGGGCCAGATCGGTGACCAGCAGGTCGAAGTCCACGTCGAGGGACTGTTCGATCACCTGGCTGGCCACAACGATGTGCTTGCCCCTGGGGCGATCGCCGCCGGGGCCGAACAACGCCCGGAGCAGACTGTCCTTGTGGGCACGGTCAGCCGCCAGGAAGCGCGAGTGTGCGACGGTGACGGCATCGGCTCCGAAGCGCTCGCGCAGTACTCCGGCTGCCTCAAGCACCCGATCGACAGTGTTTCGCACGACCAACGCGCAACCGCCGCCCGCGAGTTCCCTGGCCAATCGGTCAGCCAGGAGGGAGAGATCGTCGTCCAGCCGCTCCAAGGACACATCGGTACGACGCCCCGACGCGGCCGGCTGCGCGATATGGACCGGTGCACCCGGCGCCACAGCAGTGACCAACGGGTACCGTTCGCCGACGGATTCGGGGGTCAATGTCTCCTGCACGCTGTCAACACCGGCGTAGGCGGACGCCAGAGCCCGCCTGCGGTCTGCTGATAATGTCGCCGAAAGCATGACAACCGGCACCCGATACGCGGCCAACCATTCCAGAACCCGGTCTAGGTACCGGCTCATATACGCGTCGTACGCGTGCACTTCATCGATGATGACGACTTTGCCCGCCACCGCCAGGTGGCGCAGAGCCAGGTGTCGGCTCTTGAGCCCCGCAAACAGCACCTGGTCGATGGTCCCTACCGCGAAAGACGCGAGAAGGGACTTCTTCCGTCCCCGTAGCCACTGATGGGCATGCAACCCGGCAGGTTCCGCTCGGATCCGCGACACGCTGCCGACCCGGTCGGACCGGTCCGCTTCGACAGCCGAGATCGTCCGGTGCCCCTTCTTCATCATGCCCGCCCATACATCGTTGAGCGCCGACTTCGCATGCGACAGGACGACCGACCTGGGGCCGTCGGCGGGCAGATGCGACAGCCAATCCAGCATGCGAGGGAACATGGCGTCGGCGGTCGCGCGACTGGGAAGCGCGACGAGACAGCCGCCCGCGCCACTCCGGGCCGCCAGGATCTCCGCCGCAGCGAAAGCGGCCTCGGTCTTGCCCTCGCCCATGGGCGCTTCGATGATCAGAAGCCCGGCCGCAGGCATGAGGCGGGCCATCCGCACGGCCTCGGCCTGGACCGGGCGGATCTCCGCCCCCTCGGGGAGGGCGAACCGATCGGCGAACAGTGTGTCCGCAGCCTGATCGGGCTCCGATGCCCGCCATGGGCCCGGCAAGTCCAGGCCTTCCCAGGCAGCCCGCAGCCGCCGTGCCTCTCCCACCGGTCCGAGAGGCTGCCAGGAGGCAGAATCGTACGGGAACAGCTCGGCCGAACTCGCCAGCCAATCCGACAGGATGACGACAGCGGTCAACAGCACCTGCACTGGTTGTGGCAGGCGCACCGATTGCCAGTCCACGAACCGGTCTGTGACGTCGGCCAGTTGACCGCAGGCGTCCATCAACTCGTACTGCACACGGCGCCACACGGATTCACTGACGCCGGGATGGCGCAGTAGCGATGGGTGGAGCTGAAGATCATGGATCTGCTGATGCTCCGGAGGCGTCCCGTGATGTCCACCGGCCACAACAGCGAACTGCCCGGAAGAGCGGGGAGTCATCCCGAACCGCTCCGACATCCATTCCTGAAGCAGTAGTTGGCCCACCGTCCCATGGGGGGCCAACCGCCGGTCGGTGCCGTGCTCCGCCAGTGTCGACATCGCCAACCCCTGGTCGCGCATACGGTCGGCGAGCGGCTCCACCTGGCAGGCGAAGGCAGGGCTCGCCTTGCCGGTGTCATGTGCGGCGGCGAGGAAGACAACCAACCGCCGCGCGTCCACTTCCCCTTCGGGAAGCACCTCCGCCGCCAGAGCCTTGATGCTGTCGGGTACCCACTCGTCCCACAGTCTCCCGGCCACTGCGCCGCTGTCGGCCATGTGCCGCCACAACGGCAACCACCCCTCCGTCTGCCGATCGTGCTTCGCCCAGGCACTACGCGCTGCGGCCGACAGCGACGCGAAGGCAGGTGGGGGCGGGGAATCTTCGTCCATGGGCTCATGCGACATGACAGAGTGCTCTCCCGTCACCGATCTCTCGGAAACCGTATGGACCCGCAGTCAGGCTGATAGCAGCCACCTATCCGTGACAGGGCCGCCCGTGGGTCCAGCACGGGATCGGATCCCCGACTCGGGTCCCATGACCGGAGCGGCCATCGGACCCGACCCCTTGGGCGACTGAGTTTTTCGGCTACGACCTGCGCCTATGGGGCCATTGACGGTTGCGCCAGATCGGCCGCCCCACGTAGGCCCAGAGAAGCGCGACAGCTGCGGTATTCCAGAGCCACGGTGAGACTGGCGTCGCGGTCGATGGACCGCCCGCGAGCAGGGCGAACAGCGCAGCTTCTGGCGTAACGTTGAGCGGTTGCCACGGCTCAGGAGGCTCGGGCACGGGTAACGGCGATAACATGGACAGCGACTCCTTCGGCTCTGCTCTCGGGCTATGGAGACAGGCCGGGTCCGGCTCCCTCGCTGCTACGAGGAGTTGGCCCGGCCGCCTTGCGTTCGGCAAGGCGGCGACGGCCAGCGCACCGGGGCGTGTACCTGCCTGTGGCCATGCTGACACTTGGCGAGGCTGTGTGTCTGCCGAACGCATCAACTCCCGTTGATGTCGGATGAATTCTACTCATCACTTCCTTAGTTCGACGATTCTGAAGTGCACAGAAGCCGTCCGACCCTCTGATCCAACCCCGCAGACGCGAGGATTAGGCACTGCTAATCATCCCTTAGGGGGCACCCCCACGGATCGTGAGGAGGCTGCGTGCAGAGCCAACTTCTCGAAACACGATCGTAGTTGTTCTGGCGGCCCGTGATCAGTCCCACGCCTGGACCAAGTGTTCAGACGCACACCTGGTCCAGGCATGGGACTCAGTCCGCTTCGGCCGCAGCTTCTGCCCGCCGAAGGTGGGGGGCTCTCCCTGATCCTCTTCGTCCAGCTTTCACCACTGGGCGTGGGAACTGCGCCGGTAGGCCTCTGGTGGCAATGACCGGACGCCGTGGGATAAATCCGCTGGCGCCCCCCCGCGGCCCGTCGCTATCGTGTGCAGCGTTCCCCCGGCAGCCAACCGCTGCCGGGATCGGCTCAATCGAGGCAGGAGGTGTGACCGATGGCTGCCGTCAAGGTGGGTGCTGTCCGCACCCGGAAGCTCATCCATTCCACCTCCGTGGTCTCCGGCTGATCCCTCTTTCTCTCTCCGTGCCAGTGCGCGCGGTGCCGGGGCCACCCCTGTGAAGGGTTCCCCTTGTCTTTCTCTTCTCTCTCCCAGGCTTCCTCCGCTTTCGCGCACCCCCTCGCCCGCTACGGCTGGGACGCGGGCTGGGAGGCCGAGTTCGCCCCCTATGCGGCTCAGGGGCTGCTGCCCTGCCGGGTCGTACGTGTCGATCGCGGGCAGTGCGATGTCGTGACCGCAGCCGGTCCGGTGCGGGCCGATACCGAGTACGTCGTGCCGCGCGATCCGATGCGGGTCGTGTGCACGGGTGACTGGGCGGCGGTCGACCCTGCCGGTGACCCGCGGTTCGTACGGGCCCTGCTGCCGCGCCGGACTGCCTTCGTACGGTCGACATCGTCCCAGCGGTCCGAGGGGCAGATCCTCGCCGCCAATGTCGATCACGCGATCATCGCCGTCTCGCTCGCCGTGGAGCTCGACCTGGGCCGGATCGAGCGGTTTCTCGCCCTGGCGTGGGAGTCGGGTGCGACCCCACTGGTCGTCCTCACCAAGGCCGACCTCGTACCGGACCCCACGGGGCTCTCGTATCTCGTCGAGGACGTCGAGACCACCGCCCCCGGGGCGCAGGTGCTGCCCCTCAGCTCCGCCACCGGTGAGGGCGTGGAGGTCCTGGCCGCAGTGGTCTCCGAGGGGACGAGCGTGCTGCTCGGCGCGTCCGGGGCGGGCAAGTCGACCCTGGCCAACGCACTGGCCGGAGCCGATGTGATGGAGGTGCAGGCCACCCGCAGTACGGACGGCAAGGGTCGGCACACCACCACCACCCGCAATCTGCTCGTCCTGCCCGGTGGCGGTGTCCTCATCGACACCCCGGGGCTGCGCGGTGTCGGGCTCTGGGACGCGTCGAGCGGGGTCGGCCAGGTCTTCAGCGAGATCGACACACTGGCCCAGGAGTGCCGTTTCCACGACTGCGCCCATGCCACGGAGCCGGGCTGCGCGGTGCTCGCCGCCATCGATGACGGCTCGCTGCCGGTCCGGCGCCTGGAGAGCTACCGCAAGCTGCTCCGGGAGAACCAGCGCATCCTCGCGAGGACCGACGCCCGGATGCGCGCGGAGATCCGGCGGGACTGGAAGATGAAGGGCGCGGAGGGCCGGGCCAACATGGAGGCCAAGCGCGGCAAGGTCCGTAAGCCCTGAACTCCGCAAGGCTTGAGCCCCGCAAGGCTTGAGCCCCGCAAGGCTTGAGCCACGCAGGTCCTGGACTCCGCAAGCGCTGAACCGATTGTCTACCGGCCCCGGGCGTGGTGTCCGTTTTCCGCCAGCCCGGGGCCGGAGGCGGAGGCACACTGGTCCGCGTGATGGATGAAGAGACCAGGTACGAGGCGGTGAGCAGCCGCGACATGCGGTTCGACGGCGAGTTCTTCTTCGCCGTACGCACCACCGGGATCTACTGCCGGCCCAGCTGTCCCGCGGTGACCCCGAAACGCCGGAACGTCTGTTTCTACCCGACAGCGGCGGCGGCCCAGGGCGGCGGGTTCCGCGCCTGCCGCCGCTGCCGGCCCGACGCCGTACCCGGATCGGCCGCCTGGAACGTCCGCGCCGATGTCGTCGGCCGTGCCATGCGCATGATCAGCGACGGGGTGGTCGACCGCGAGGGTGTGCCGGGGCTCGCGGTACGGCTCGGTTACAGCACCCGGCAGGTCCAGCGCCAGCTGACCGCCGAGGTCGGCGCGGGCCCGGTGGCGCTGGCCCGCGCCCAGCGCTCGCACACCGCGCGGGTCCTGCTCCAGACCACCGGGCTGCCCATCACGGAGATCGCCTTCGCCTCCGGTTTCGCGAGCGTGCGCCAGTTCAACGACACCATCCGGCAGATCTACGCCCGCACCCCGAGCGAGCTGCGGGCCGAGGCCGCCGCATCCGTGTCCGGGGCCACCGCCGGAACCGACGCCGGTATCCCGCTGCGCCTCGCCCACCGCGGCCCCTACGCGGCACGGGAGGTCTTCGACCTGCTGGCGCGGGAGGCGATCCCACGGATCGAGGAGGTGCTCGGCAAGCCGGGCTCCCGCACCTACCGGCGCACCCTGCGGCTGCCGTACGGCACCGGTGTCGCCGCCGTCGGCGAGAAGGCGGCGGGGCGCTGGCTCGACGCCCGTATCCACCTGACCGACCTGCGCGACCTGACCACCGCCGTGCAGCGGCTGCGCCGCCTCTTCGACCTGGACGCGGACCCGTACGCCATCGACGAACGCCTCTCCGCCGACCCGCGGCTCGCCCCGCTGGTCGCCCGCCGCCCCGGGCTGCGCTCGCCCGGTACCGCGGAGCCCGAGGAGTTCGCGGTACGGGCGCTGGCCGGGCGGGAGAAGTCGCAGTGGCTGGTCGAGCGCTACGGCACAGCGCTCGACCGGCCCAGCGGCGGGCTCACCCACCTCTTCCCCGCGCCGGCCGAACTGCTGGCCGACGAGCCGTCACTGGGGGCCGTGTCCGGCGTACGGCTGGACCCGGGAGCCGACCGCGACGAGGCCGAGCAGGCCCTTCTGGAGCTGCCCGGCATGACCCCGCGGGCGGCCGGGCTGATCCGGATGCGGGCGCTGGGGGACCCCGATGTGGCGCCCGCCGGTGAGCCCGGCGCGGAGCTCTGGCGGCCCTGGCGTTCGTACGCCCTGCGGCACATCTGGCTCGATCAGGCGTGAGCGCCCGGGTCCGCCGTCCACCGGGGGAGCGCCTGCCGCGCCGGGATCAGTCGAGGCCCCAGCTGTGGATCTTCGCCGGGTGGATACGGATCAGCTCGTCGCTGAAGTGCGGGCCCAGGTCGTGCGGCCCGGTCAGCAGCTCCGCCTCACCTCTGATGTCCACCCCGCGCACCGTCCACGGCTGCACGCTCACCACATCGTCCACGACGAGGGCGACCTTCGGATTGGCCTGCAGGTTCCGCCACTTCTTGGTCGTGCCGAGGGCATAACCGCCGATCAGGATCGTGCCGTCCTGCTGGGGGAAGAAGCCGACCGGGTTGGCCTGCGGCTGGCCCCTGGGGTCGACCGTGGCCAGCCGTCCCAGGCGCTGGGTGGCGAGGTACGCGCGTTCTGCGTCGGTGAATTCGCTCATGCCCCCAGCATCCCGTGCGCGGTCCCGTCCCCGCACGATCGGCACGGCCCCGGCCGCGCTGCCACCGGATCGGCGGCAGGGCGGACCGGGCCCGGCCGCCGTCTCACCCGGGCAGTCCCCAGCGGGCGGCCGGTTCGTTGGGGGCGACCGGTCGTACCGTCAGATCCGGGCGGTCGCCGGTGGCGGTGATGAGCGCGGACTCACCCCTGCGCAGCGCGATGGTGACCGTGCCGTCACCCGCTTCCTCGTACCGCAGCCCGCGCCCGTGACCGTCGCGTACGTCGACGGGCCCCGTGATCCCATGGCGCACGGCACACGGGGCGCCCGCCTCACTGGTCACCCTGACCCAGCGGGTCACCCCCTTCTCCCGTACCGCACTGAGCAGGAAGGCCCCCTGGGTACGGAAGTCGTGGAGTACGAGATCGCGCCAGGCCGCCGGGACCGCGGGGAAGACCCTGATCACACCGCCCCAGGACTGGCAGAGCATGTCGTGCAGCGACTGCGCCGCGGACAGCGGCGTCTCGATGACCGGGCCGGACTCCTTGTACATGGTGTTGGCCTGGATGAAGCGGGCCATCAGCTCACCGAGGTACTTCAGCGCGTCCTCGCCCTTGCCGAGCAGCGCGGACATCGAGGCGGCCCCGGTGAACGTATAGCCCTGGAGCGCCCCTTCGAAGCCGACCCAGTGCGCCAGCGACTTCTCGATCAGCGCACGCTCGTCCGGGGTGCGGCCGGTCAGCTCGTACAGCGGGTAGACCGCGAGGAGATGCGAGTAGTGGCGGTGGGACATGGCGAAGGGGACACCCGCGCCGATCATGAAGCCGTTCTCGTCGACCGGGTAGGGCACCAGCTTGGCCAGCACCTCCTGCCAGCGCTCCTTCAGCGGGTCCTTGATACGGAGGGTGGCGGCCGATTCGACCAGGGTGCGGCAGCCCCAGCGCAGCAGCATCAGGTCGTAGTTGGTGTCCGGGGCGTCGACCCCGTACTCGGGGGAGAAGGTGGCCGGCAGATGCAGCCTGCCGTCCTTGCCCGGAGTCAGGAAGTGCAGGTAGTAGTTGACGGCCTTGCGCAGCAGCGGGAAGAGCGTGTCGCGCAGGATCCGCTCGTCCATGGTGTGGCGGTAGCTCAGCCAGACGTTGTGCAGCGCCCAGGTGAGGTTGCCGACCTCGGGCGTCGGCGGGTCCTCGCCGGGGATGCCCACGCCGTAACCGCCGTTGGCGACGGCCGCGCCGTTGACCAGCTGGGGGTCGGTGGTGCGCGGGATGCCCGCCGAGTCCTTGCGGTACGGCGCCGCCAGCTGGTTCGACAGGTTCTCCCGGAATTCTCCCAACGCCCTTGTCACCGCGTCGAGTTCCAGGTGGTTCGAGCCGTGGATCAGCCAGTACTCCAGCTGGACGTTGAGATTCCACCAGGTGTTGGGCCAGGGGGTCGGCTCCAGCCAGGGTCCCGATGTGGCCATCACGGGGGCATCCGCGCGGGCGGCGGATGCTGCCTTGTAGAGCTGGATCCAGTAGAAGCGCTGGATGCGGGCGTCCGGCACCGAGAGGAAGCTCTTGCGGTAGTAGCGGTGCCACCAGTCGCGGTGGGCGAGCGCGTGTACGCCGAGGGGAACCGGTGCCACGTTGCGGATCAGCCGGACGGCCCGGTCGCGGGCGGTGTTCTTCGGGTGGGAGTGCGCGACGGTGGCGTACAGCGTGCGCCGGGAGCCGTGGGTGCGCTCCTGCCACGCGGTCACATGCTGGCCGCCCGCGAGAAGCGGCTGCACGGCGGCCGTCACCCCGCTGTGCTGCTCGGTCACGGCGGGCGGGTTCGCCGTGTAGCCGTCGGGGAGCGGCTTCGACGCGGCGCGCGGACTGATCGAATCGGCCGGGTGGAAGACCCAGCGGAACTCCTTCTCGCCCTCGCTCGGAGTGATCTCGACGGCGAGCACGGAGAGGGAGTTGTGCACCAGGGCGCGCAGGGTGAGGGTGCCGCGGTCGGTGGTGAGCGTGCCGGTCAGCTCCGCGTCGCGCAGCCCCAGCCGCCAGTCGAGTGCGGTGATGGTGCCGACCGGTTCCAGTGTGAAGTAACCGATGGGCAGCCGGGCGAGGCCGAAGAGCGAACCGAACTCGGGGCGGTGGTCGGTGACCTCGGAGTGCTGGACGTTGAAGCGGACCGCGTTCCGGCCGGGCTCGGCGTAGATGCCCGAACCGAGATAGCCGTTGCCGAGGTACGGGCCCTCGTACCAGGTCTGCGGCATCTTCTGCCAGACGAGGTCGGCGTCGTCGAGAATCGCCTTCCAGCTGTCGTCCGACGACTGCACGGCTATCGGCGCGGGCCGTGGCGACACCGCTGTGGCGCCGTCGGGAGCGGCCTGCGCGGGAACCGCGGCCAGGCCCCCGGTGAGCAGGGCGCCGCCGATGGCTGTGCCGGTGGCGAGAACGGTGCGCCGTTTTGGTGGTTCAGCTGCGTTCGGTGGTTCAGGTACAGCGGCCATGACGCCTCCCGGCGGCTCGTCACCCAAGAATTCATCCGAGCTATCCCGTGGAGAAAGGTAGACACGGCGCTGGGGTGCGTCAATGAGTCGGGAGAGATCCCATGTATTGGCCTGGGTTGCTGGGCGCGGCGCGGTCAGCCCTGGATGAGGGCGCCGAGCCAGGCCCCGATGACGCTCAGGCAGGCCATGAGCTCGACGAGAACCGCCGTACCGATGGCCCGCATGACCGTACGGGTGGATGCCCAGCCCGCCCGGTGACTGCCGAGCCGCACTCGCTCCGCCGTGTAGATCCCTCCGATGAAACCGGCGACTCCGCCGAGTACGGGCACGATGAAGAAGCCCACGATGCCGGCGGCCCCACCGGTATAGACCGTTCGGCGCGGTGCACCCGACTCGCGGGGGCGGCGGGTCGGCAGCAGGGGACGCAGGGCCTGGTTCAGCAGCAGCAGAGCCGTCGCGCCCGCCAGGATGCCCCAGGCCAGGCCGGTGGTGTCGGTCAGCGCCCACCATGCGACGGCGGCCCACACGATCGCGGGACCCGGCACACCGGGAACCAGCACCCCCACGAGACCGAGCAGCATCACCAGGCCCACCGCGACGAGCTGCCACAGACTCATCTGCCCAGCGTGCAGGAAGTGCCCGTCTCCCGCAGCACGGCGTCGGCCCCTGGTCCACCGGTCGCCCCGGCTCGCGCAACCGGCGCGGTCGCCCCGGCTGGTGCGCCGGGCGTGGCCGCCTTGGCGCCGGGCAGCCGCTCCTTGGCGCCGGGCAGCCGCTCTCGGTGCCGGTCAGCTGCTCCCGTCGGCGGTGCCGCCCGGCGTCGTGTTCCGGCCGGGCGCGTTCCTGTCCTCTCTGTTCCTGCCCTCTCTGTTCCCGTCCTGGGTGCCGGGCTCCTGCGCCTTGCCGCGTTCCTGTGTGTTCCGGTCCTGCGTTCCGCGCTCCTGCTTTCCGCGCTCCTGTGTGTTCCGGTGCGGGGTCCTGGCGACCCACCCCTTCTCGTACGCGTGCCAGCCGAGCTGCAGCCGAGTGGTGACCCCGGTCAGCTCCATCAGCCCCTTCACCCGCCGCTGTACCGTGCGCAGCCCCAGCTCCAGCTGCTTGGCGACGCTCGCGTCCGTCATCCCGGCGAGCAGCAGCGAGAGGATCTGCAGATCCGTGGCGTCGGGGGCCGGCTCACCGACCTCGGTGACCTCTCCACCGGCGCCCAGCCGCAGCGGCAGCGCCTCCCGCCATACCGCATCGAACAGGCCCCGCAGTGATTCAAGGAGGCCGCTCTCGTGGACGACCAGCGCGGAAGGCTGTGCGCCACGGCCGGTCAGCGGCACCATCGCCAGACTCCGGTCCGAGATGACCAGCTTGGTCGGTACCCGGTCGACGACCCGTACCTGCTCCTTGCGGCCCAGCGCCTCGGCCAGCGCGGCTATCCCGCCCGGCTCCTCAAGTACGACCCGCTCCAGCACCACCCGGTAGGAGACTCCACGGGTCGCCGCCCGCTCCTCGGCATCGTTGTCAACGCCGGACACCGCGATCGGATTGCCGCCGGTCACCAGCGCGCAGACCTCGTCGGCCGCGCCCAGCTGCAACTGCAGGAAGCGCTGGGACACCGCGTTCGCCCCGGTGACCACCTCCACCAGGTCGAGCACCGCGGGCTCCCTGGCCTCCGCCCTGAACTCCTCGACCAGCAACGCGGCTGCCAGCTCGGCCTGTTCCAGCTCGTGGCGGTGCTGGGTGAGCAGCGCACCCAGCGCGACCCCCGGCGGCGCGGCCACCCACCGTCCCGTCCTGCCCGACGACTGGGCGGCCAGACCGTGCCGTTCGAGACGGCGCAGGGCGCGTTCCGTATCGGCCTCGGAGAGCTGGAGCCGATGGGCGAGGTCGGGGACATCGGCCGCCCCCAGCGCGACGAGTGAGCGGTACGCCGACTCCTGGAGGTCGTCCAGACCTATGACGCCGAGCAAGGGAACCCCGATCCGGTGGCGGTTTTGAGTCACGGCGGGTTTCCGCCGCGGCACATCATCGCCGTTCAACTCCGTCTTCTGCCAGGGTGATCGAACTGATGTAAGAGAACCCGGCCCACGGCCAGCCCCCGTTGACCGGATCGGGCGGTGTGCAGCGGGTCCTCCGCAACTCCGTTGGGCCGCACCCCCGTGGGGGGCGGTGCGGCCCAACGGGCAATTCCGCGCACCCTGTACCGGGACCACCCCATCGATGGACAATAGGGGCATGAGTCAGCAGGGGGAGCAGCCCGCCACCGCCGACGACTGGTGGAGCCGGCTGTACGACGAGGCCGCAGAGGACCGGACGGCCGCCGACAAGGGCGACACTCTGGACGACCGCTTCGACTCCGCGGCGGGGACGGTCGGCGTCGCCGTGACGGGCGGCGCTCCGGGCGCCGGGCGGCGGGAACCACCGGGCGCGGAAACGGAGTTGCCACCAGAACCGCCGCCGCCGCCGCCGCCACCGCCTCCGCCACCGCCACCGCCACCGGCAGTGGCGCCGCCACCGGGCCCGGTGCTTGCGCCCGAGCCCGAGCCGGCTGTCACCTCCACGCCGGGTGCGACTCCCCGGCCCGCGTCGACTCGGGCGTCCGCTCGGGGCCCGGCACCGGATCCCGCCCCGTGGCCGACGGCCGAACCGAGGGAACGGGCGCCATGGGAGCCGCCCGTGGAGGGTGCACTGCCCTCCCGTACGTTCCCCTTCCAGCGGGGGCGGAACAGCGACGCGCCCCGCCCCGCGTACGAGCCTCCGGCCGTGGAGCCGCGCACTCCGGTGTACGGGCCTCCGGCCACCGAACCGCCCCATCCGGTCTACGAGCCTCCCGTCCGGCCGCCGGAGCCTCCGGCCTCGGATCGAAAGAGTCCGGCCACCGCGCAGGAGCCGGCCGCCCCCCTCACCAACGTCCCGCGTCCCGCCCGCACCCATGTGGGTGACGGGCCGCCCACTTACGACGCCGAGCCGACCGCCCTGCCGGACGCGCATCCCGACGCCCTCGACGAGCTCGTCGCCGACACCGTGCTCGACGGCGCCCGCTACGCCTCCTACACCGTGCGCGCCACCTCCGTCCGCGGGGACTCCGCGCGGTACCGGGGCGAGCCCCGCAAGGACGCCCTGCTCACCGCACGTTTCGGCAGCGGCGAGAGCGCGCTTCTGCTGGTCGCGGTGGCCAGCGGCGTCCGGGCGTCGGACCTCGCGCACCTCGCCGCGGCCGACGCCTGCCGCTGGATCGGCGGCGCTGTCGGACGCAGCAGACCGCGGCTCTCCGAGGACATCAGGGCGGGCCGCAGGGGCGACCTCAAGTCCGGGCTGCACCGGCTCACCGATCGCGGCTTCGGCAGACTCCGGGCCCGCGCCGCCGAACTGGGCGTCGAACCCCACGCGTACACGGCGTCCCTGCGCTGCCTGCTGCTCTCCGGAGACCCGGAATGCCGCACCCGGGTCTTCTTCGGGATCGGGGACGGCGGTCTCTTCCGCCTCCGCGACGGCGCCTGGCAGGACATGGAGCCCCCCGTGTCCGGCCCGACCGAGACCGCGGGGGAGGCCGTGGTCGGCTACGGCTCGATGCCTTACGGGCCGTCCGGCGACCGGCTCGCCACCGGCCTCGGGACGGCGGCGCCGCTCCCCGCGCCGGGCGCCGCCCCGCAGCCGCCGCCCGCCAAGCCCTTCCGTTTCCGTGCGTCGGTAGCCAGGCCGGGAGACACGCTGTTGCTGTGCAGCGCGGGTCTCGCCGAGCCGCTGCGGGGAGAGCCCGCACTCTCCGACGAGCTGGCCACGCGCTGGTCGCCGGCCGAACCGCCGGGTCTCGCCGAGTTCCTGGCCGATACCCAGGTCCGAGTCAAGGGCTACGCCGACGACCGCACCGCCGCAGCGGTCTGGGAGATTGGGGGTTGATCACGGCCGTACGCGTCCTGGGGCGCATGGGACCGCCGAGAGCCAGGACGGACAAGGCCCGGCGGTCAGCAACCCGTCCATCCGGTGCGGCGCAGCCAGTCCTCGAAGGTCATCAAACCGGGGTGCAGACGGCGCAGGAGGGGAACATCACGGTCGCGGGTGTAGAGGTCCCGGGCGCCGAAGAACTGGAACATCGCTACGTAGTCGTGGCCGAAGTCGGGCACGGCAGCGCGCAGATCGTCGTACGGCATCGGGGTGTAGGTGCTGGGGACACCCGTGACCCGCGCGAAGGTGGCTGCGATCTCGTCGCCGGTGAGGCTGTCGCCGATCACCGCGAGGTCGCGGGCGCCCCAGGACTGCCAGTTGTCGAACATGTGGCAGGTGAACCATGCGATGTCGTCCAGGGCGATGAGCGGGTAGCGGGCGGCGCCGAGGGGGAGCGCGAAGGTCAGGCCTCCCCGGCCGTCCGGCCGGGGGGTGAGGCGGTATCGCAGGTTCTCGAAGTACGGCGCCGTGGTCAGTACCGACACATGGTTCGTGTACCAGCCGTCGGTCTCCTGACGCAGCATCTCCTCCGACCGCATCAGGTCGATGTGGGCGGTCACGGCGGCCTTGCTGTCGAAGTGCGGGACAGGGTGGCCGGTCAGGGACACCGCGCTGTCCAACGAGGACCAGATGAAACGCTCAACGCCCGCCGTCCGGGCGGCGGCCAGCAGGCCCAGGCCGTGCCGGTACTCACCCACAGCGCTGCCCGTCGCGAAGAAGTCGGTGTTGGCGAACACGCGGTCGGCCCTCTCGGCCAGAGCGCCGACAGCGGCCGGGTCGGAGCGGACCAGTCTCACCCGGTCCGGTGCGGTGGCGGCGAGTTCGGCGGCATGGGCGGACTCCGGGTCGCGGGTGGGTACGGTGATGGTGGCGTCGGTGGTGGCGAGCAGGTGGGGGATCACATGCCGGCCCATCGCCCCGGTGCCCCCGACGACGAGAATGTGGGTCATGACTCCCTGCCCTGGTGTGTGAGGACGTGCTCGGCCACCTGCGCGTGAGTGGCGGTCCAGATGTCTCCGGACGCGCGGACGCGGTCGAGGATCTGGGCGACCATGCCCGCGAGGGGCGGCCGGCCACCGACGTGGGCATGGACGGTGAGGTGGAAGAGGCCTGGGCCGGGGGCGGCGAGCAGTTGGTCCAGCAGCTCCAGGTGCAGGTCGCGGTAGGCATGCGGGCCTGCCGCGACGCTTCGTACGTCGGAGTGGTCGCTGTGCATGAGGGAGACCAGGGGGCCATGGGCGGTGGCCAGGAGCTGGGGGAGGTCATGGTCGCCGTGGTCGCCGGTCCAGCGGTAGCCGGCCTGGGTGAGCAGGGCGGGGGTGTGCTGCGAACCGGTGGCGCGCGGGCTGATCCACCCCGTCGGACGGACGCCGGTGACCTGTCCGATGAGCTCGGTGCAGCGACGGATGTTCTCCCGCTCGGCTTCGACGTCCAGCAGCGCGGGCACGACGTCCTGAGCCCAGGAGTGCGCGGCGATCTCGTGTCCCGCGTTGTGCACGGCCGCCACGGTGCCGGGATTCCGCTCGGCGACGAGGCCGTTGACGCCGACGGTGGCGGGCAGGTCACCGAGAACATCGAGGAGGCGCCGGATGCCGGTGGTGACGCCGTACTCCACCCAGGACGTGCTATGGGGGTCGTCGACACCGGGCAGCGGCCACGCCGCCGCCATCGGCGCATAGACGGGCCAGTGGCCGGGCGACCACAGCTCAAGCGCGACGGTGACCAGCGCGGCGACCTTACGCCCACCCGGCCAGCCGATCTCTGCCGTCATCCGTTTCTCCTTGTCGGTGGCTTCGGTAGCTCGTGACGGCAACGCTAGTGAGGCGCCAGGTACCTCCGGGTTCCTGGCAGCGGGCTATCGTCGGAGCGTGCGTGAGTACCCCGGCAGCATCCTTCTCGCCGACTGCCCGGCCCGGCTGGCGATCGAGATCATCGCCGACAAGTGGGCCGTGGTCGTGCTGTTCGCGTTGAGCCGGGAACCGTGCAGGCACGGCGAACTGGTCGACCGGATCGGCGGGATCTCGCGGAAGGTGCTGACCCAGACGCTGCGGCGGTTGCAGGGGTACGGCCTGGTCGACCGCCACGCCGGGGGCGGGAAGGCCGAGTACACGCTGACCGGCCTGGGCCGGACGCTGGTCGAGCCGATCGCCGTGCTGACCGAGTGGGCCTACGCGCACGGTGTGTCCGTGCTGGAATTCCAGGAGGCGCGGGAGTCCCGGGCTCATGAAAAGGCCTAACAGCGCAGGCGCGACCGCGGCGCCCATGGGTTGATGGAGGCATGGCCAAACAGAACGTTGCGGAGCAGTTCGTCGACATCCTCGTCCGCGCGGGCGTGGAGCGTCTGTACGGGGTCGTCGGCGACAGCCTGAACCCCGTCGTTGACGCCATCCGGCGCAACCCGGCCCTCGACTGGGTCCAGGTCAGGCACGAGGAGACCGCCGCCTTCGCGGCGGGCGCCGAGGCACAGGTCACCGGGAAGCTCGCGGCCTGCGCCGGTTCCTGCGGGCCGGGGAATCTGCATCTGATCAACGGTCTGTTCGACGCCCACCGCTCCATGGCACCGGTCCTCGCCCTCGCCTCCCACATCCCCTCCGGCGAGATCGGCCTCGGGTACTTCCAGGAGACCCACCCCGACCGGCTGTTCCAGGAGTGCAGTCACTACAGCGAGATGATCTCCAGCCCGCAGCAGATGCCCCGGCTGCTCCAGACGGCCATCCAGCACGCGATCGGCCAGAGCGGCGTCAGCGTGGTCACCCTCCCCGGTGACATCGCGGGCGCCACGGCCCCGGACCGGACCGGCGAGTCCGCACTGGTCACCTCGCGCCCCACGGTGCGCCCCGGCGAGGCGGAAATCGAGAAGCTGGCGCGGCTGATCGACGAGGCCGACCGTGTGACGCTCTTCTGCGGCAGCGGTACGGCGGGCGCGCACGCCGAGGTGATGGAGTTCGCCGAGCGGGTCAAGTCCCCGGTGGGCCACGCGCTGCGGGGCAAGGAGTGGATCCAGTACGACAACCCGTACGACGTCGGCATGAGCGGGCTCCTCGGCTACGGAGCCGCCTACGAGGCCACCCACGAGTGCGATCTGCTGCTCCTGCTCGGCACCGACTTCCCGTACAACGCCTTCCTGCCCGATGATGTGAAGATCGCCCAGGTCGACATCCGCCCCGAGCACCTCGGCCGCCGCACCAAACTGGACCTCGCCGTCTGGGGCGATGTGCGCGAGACGCTGCTGGCCCTGACACCGCGGGTGAAGGCGAAGACCAGCCGCAAGTTCCTCGACAAGATGCTGAAGAAGCACGCCGACGCCCTCGAAGGAGTCGTCAAGGCGTACACGCGCAAGGTCGAGAAGCACACGCCGATCCACCCCGAGTACGTCGCGTCGGTGCTGGACGACGTGGCCGACGGCGATGCCGTGTTCACGGTGGACACCGGGATGAACAATGTCTGGGCGGCCCGCTATCTCACCCCCAACGGCCGCCGCCGGGTGATCGGTTCGTTCAGCCACGGCTCGATGGCGAACGCCCTGCCGCAGGCCATCGGCGCCCAGTTCACCGACCGGAACCGGCAGGTCGTCGCGATGTCGGGCGACGGCGGCTTCTCGATGCTGATGGGCGACTTCCTGACCCTCGTGCAGTACGACCTGCCGGTGAAGGTCGTCGTCTTCAACAACTCCGCACTCGGCATGGTCGAGCTGGAGATGATGGTGGGCGGTCTCCCCTCGTACGGCACCACCCACCACCACTCCGACTTCGCGGCCATCGCGCGCGCCGCCGGAGCCTACGGCGTCCGGGTCGAGAAGCCGAAACAGCTGGCCGGGGCGCTCGCGGACGCCTTCAAGCACAAGGGCCCCGCCCTGGTCGACGTGGTCACCGACCCGAACGCACTCTCCATCCCGCCGCGGATCAGCGCCGACATGGTCAGCGGCTTCGCGCTCTCGGCCTCCAAGATCGTGCTGGACGGCGGGGTGGGCCGGATGGTGCAGATGGCGCGCTCCAACCTGCGGAACGTGCCGAGGCCGTAGGCGGAGCTGACAGCACGGCAGAGCCCCCCAACCGTTCGCCGGCCGGGGGCTCCTTCGTGGCGCGGATCAGGCGAGCGTGTCTGTCACGACGGCGTCAACGAACGCGCCCCACGCGGTGCCACGGATGACGATGGCGGGACCGGCGGGGTTCTTGGAGTCGCGGACAGGCATCGCGGACGTGACGCCGTGGGCTACCTCCACGCAGTCACTCTGCCCCCCGCTGTACGAGGACTTGCGCCAGGTGAGACCAGAAGCAGCGGCGTTACCGATGTGAGTCATGTGATCTTGTCCTTCAGTCTTGCGATGAGGTCGGCTGACTCGTCGAACGGTAGCGAACTGGCGCGAAGACGCTCGAATCCGCTTCCATAAACGGACACTTCGGCGAGGTCTTCCACGTACAGCGCTGACGTCAGGCTCTCCACGTGTACGACGTCGAGGTCCGCTGTCTCCGGGAAGCCGAGCACGGTAAAAGCGCCCGCCATCCCAGGGTGTGGAGGAGCGACCAAGGGCAGTACTTGTATGGTCACAGTCGGCAGCTCCTGAAGATCCAACAGACGCTGGAGCTGATCTCGCATCACTGACTTGTCGGGGAGCCGAGTGTGTAGCGCGGACTCGTGGACGATCGCCCACAGCTCCAGCGGATTTGGGCGTGTGAGCACCGACTGACGAGCCTGGCGGACCTGAACGAGCTGCTCCACGCGCTCTGCGGTATCCGACATGTTGATGGCCGAGATGGTCGCGCGAGCGTATGCAGACGTCTGGAGCAGCCCAGGGATCAACGTTGTCTGATACGACCGCATGCTCTTGGCGTCCGACTCCAGGCTGATCAGGTCTGCGTATGCCGGGGAAATGACGTCACGGTAGCTCTGCCACCACCCGCGACGGGCACCGTCCCGTGCGAGACCGTGAAGCGCCGCGCGACGTTCTACGTCGTCCACCCCGTACAGGTCCAGGAGTTCGTCGAGGCTCGCCACCTTCACGCCCACCGTGGCGTTCTCGATACGGCTGATCTTGGACGAGTTGAGACCGGTGGTCGACTTCGCCACCACATCCTCGACTCTCAGCCCGTGAACCTCTTCACGTAGCCGTCGGAGTTCTGAGCCGAGACGACGCCGTCGGACTGTCGGTTCACTCACGCTGGTCCTCCCCCTCAAGTGCTCACATTCTGCCGCCACATGGAGCGGTGTAGCTACAGGGTTCCACAGCCGTCGACCTTGCGGCGTCACGATAATGAAATTCTTCATTTTTTGATCTGCGGGTTGCACTTACACCTCACCTGACGCCACACTGACGGTGCCATGCGATGCACGTTGAGTGATCACGTGCAGAATCGAGGAGGCGGTGGACTGTGGAAAATGAGACATCTATGGGTGACCCGGTCTATTTATCGGAGCCATTCATCGACCCGCCGATGCCTGCAGCTGGTTGCGACGTGTGCGAGGCGCTGTACAAGGACTGGCGGTATTCGATGGCGCCGCTGAGCCCCGGATACGACCCGTCGCACGCGACGGACGTCGCGGTCGAAATCAGGGATCACCCCCACGCCGGCAGGGCGCGGCCATGGTGAGAACTGAGCTGTATCCCGTGGTCGTACCCGTCGATGACGTCCAGAGTGCCTACGTGGCCTGGCTGGAGCACCTGCAAGTGTGCTTCTGCTGCCTGCAAGGTGAGACGTGCGACGAAGTGGCCGTGCTGAAGCTGGCGCACAAGAATGCGAAGAAGGCGATCGTGTGTCGCAGTTGAGCATCGGTGTCTATCGGGTGAACCCCGACACAGGGGAACGGACACGGATTTCCGAACTCCGACCCGTGACGCCTGTAGAGCGCCCCGGCGCAGTGTCAGTGTGGCCCGCGTGCTCGTGCCCGATCCACAGAGGGGCGGACATCCCTGAGCCGTCTTGGCGTCCTCATGGACTCCCGTGCGCCTGCTCGTCACATAGCCGGCCGCGCGGGTAACGGGCGGCAGGGCCGTGTGGGTCGATGAGGTCGGCTGACCACGGCTCTGCCTGCTCCTCGTACAGCTGCTGCGCGAATGGCTCAGGCCGCTGGTCGTGATGGCGCGGGGCCCCCGCCGGGGTGCGCCCCGCGGGGGGGGGCGGGGGGCCGGGGGTGGCGGGGGGGGGCACGGGGCTCGCGCCGCGCCCGCCCCGGGGCGGGGGGCCTGGCCCGGGCGGGCGGCTGGCGCACGGTGTACTGGGCCGCAGCCGTCGCGATGCTCCTCCTG
>NZ_JBHYWP010000001.1:232820-236669 GCF_042751845.1 Streptomyces sp. NPDC059398
CCCGGCCCCGGTCCCGGGGGCCCCCGCCCCCGCGCCCCCGCGGGGCCCCCCCGGGGGGCCCCCCACGGCGCTCAGGCCGGGCGCAGCCGCAGGGTCAGGATCTGGAACGGCCGCAGCGAGACCGCGCACGCGTCCCCGTCCGTCGTCACCTCCCGCAGCGGACGCTCCAGCAGGTCGGTGAGGTCCGCCCGGCCCACCGGGAAGCCGAGGCCGACCGTGGCGTCCGCGCGCCCGCCCGCCGACTCGTAGAGCCGCACCACCACGTCCCCGCTGCGGTCGTCGGCGAGCTTCACCGACTCCACGGTCACGGCAGGATGGTCCGTGGCGACCAGCGGTGCCAGCGCGGGGGCGTCCGCCGTGCGCAGCGGCAGATTGAGCGCGAGCCCCTCCCGTACGGCGTCGGTCACATCGGCGCCCGGGTGGAGCGCGTAGCTGAACCGGTGGGTGCCCAGGTCCGCCTCCGGGTCCGGGCTGTGCGGGGCGCGCAGCAGCGTCAGCCGTACGGTCGTGCCCAGCCCGTCCCGGTGCTCGGCCCGCGTCACATCGTGGCCGTACGTCGAGTCGTTGAGCACCGCGACCCCGTACCCCGGCTCGGCCACCCGCAGCCAGCGGTGCGCGCAGATCTCGAAACGGGCCGCTTCCCAGCTGGTGTTGGTGTGGGTCGCGCGGTGCACATGGCCGAACTGGATCTCGGCCGTGGACCGTTCGGCGTGCACATCGAGCGGGAAGGCGGCCTTGAGCACCTTCTCGGACTCCTGCCAGTCGACCTCCGTGACGACATCGAGCCGCGGGCTCTCCGCGTCGAGCCGCAGCTCCTGGGCGATACGGGAGTCCCCGGAGGTCCGCACCACCCGCACAGCGGCCCGCAGTGGCCCCTCGGCGACCACCTCCACCGAGTCGGCGGTGGTCAGGTCGGTGCGGCTACGCCGGTAGTGCCGGTCGATGTCCCAGGCGTCCCACTGGTTGGGGTGGTCGGGGTGCAGCTGGAGCAGGTTGCCACGGCTCCCGGGCGCCAGGACCTCACGGTCCGCCGTCAGATCGCGTACCGAGGAGAGCAGCCCGTCCGCGTCCACCGTGACCCGCAGCAGGCCGTTGTCGAGCACGGTCGACGAGCCTTCCCCCGTCACCGTCACCGCTGCCGCCGGGGCGGCACCCCCGGCCGGCGCCGATCCGAGCGGCGGTACGTCGGCGAGGACGAGCCCGTCGTCCGTGGAGTCTCCGCCGCCCGCCGTGGGGACGACCTCGCGGCGGGCGTACGGAGAGGGATTGAGCACCGCTCTGGGAGCGTGGGTGTCACTCGACGGCCTGACGTCGGGCCCGAGTTCGAGCGCCGAGACCGCTCCGGCGATGATCGCCTCCAGCTCCTCCCGCACCCCCGCATAGGTCTCCCGCGCCTCCCGGTACACCCAGGCGATCGAGGAGCCCGGCAGGATGTCGTGGAACTGGAGGAGCAGTACGGTCTTCCAGATCCGGTCCAGCTCGTCGTACGGGTAGGCGTACGCAGCGGACCGCAGCGAGGCCACCGTGGCCCACAACTCGGCCTCTCGCAGCAGGTGTTCACTGCGCCGGTTGCCCTGCTTGGTCTTCGCCTGTGTGGTGTACGTGGCGCGGTGCAGCTCCAGATAGAGCTCGCCGGACCAGACGGGCGCCTGCCGCCCGTACTCCTCCTCGGCCGCCGCGAAGAACGCCGACGGCCTCTCGATCTCCACGCGCGGTGAGCCCTCCAGATCCCCGAGCCTGCGCGCCTTCTCCAGCATCTCGCGGGTGGGGCCGCCTCCGCCGTCGCCCCACCCGAACGGCACCAGGGAGCGCGTCGCGCGGCCTTTGTCCGCGAAGTTCCGCTCAGCGTGGGCGAGTTCGGAGCCGTGCAGCATGGAGTTGTAGGTGTCGACGGGCGGGAAGTGGGTGAAGACCCTGGTGCCGTCGATGCCCTCCCACCAGAAGGAGTGGTGCGGCATCCGGTTCGCCTGGTTCCAGGACAGCTTCTGGGTGAGGAACCACCGGATCCCGGCGAGCTTCGCGAGCTGCGGGAAGGCGGCCGTGTAGCCGAAGGAGTCCGGCAGCCAGATCTCCTCGGTGTCGACGCCCAGTTCGTCGGTGAAGAAGCGCCTGCCGTGCACGATCTGCCGGGCCAGCGCCTCACCGCCCGGCAGATTGGCGTCGGACTCGACCCACATGGAGCCGACCGGCGCCCAGTTGCCGTCCGCCACGGCCTTCTTGATGCGCTGCCAGATGTGCGGCTGGTGCTCCTTGACCCAGGCGTACTGCTGGGCCTGCGAACAGGCGAAGACCAGCTCCGGGTAGTCGGCGGCCAGCGCGGTCACATTGGCGAAGGTCCGCGACGCCTTCCGTACGGTCTCGCGCAGCGGCCACAGCCAGGCGGAGTCGATATGGGCGTGGCCGGTGGCCGAGATCCGGTGGGCGCCCGCATCGGCGGGCCTGGCCAGTGCGGGCGCGAGCGCCTGCCGCCCGGCCGCCGCCGTGCCCGGCACATCGTGCAGGTCCAGCGCGTCCAGCATGTCCTCCAAGGAGCGCAGGATCTCGTGGTGTCTGCTCCGGTCGGCCGGTAGCTCGCGCATCAGCTCGGAGAGCACCTCGATGTCGATGACCAGCTGCCAGACGTCCTCGTCCAGCACGGCGAGATCCGCGGACGCGAAGCGGTAGAGCGGTGTGTCGCCCGCGGTCAGTACGTCACCCAGCGGCGTCGGTTCGAAGCCGTGCCGCAGCACCGCCGGGTTGGCGGCGGCCTCCAGCAGCAGACGCACCTCCTCCCCGCCTGCCGCGGGCGACGCCACGGGCACATGGCGGTTGCGCGGGTGGATGCCCTTGACCGGCACGCCCGCGGCGTCGTGGATCATCCCCTCGGCCTGGAACCCCGGGCCGTCGCCGGTGAATCCCAAGTCGATCACGGCCTCCACCCGGCGGCCGGCCCACGCGTCCGGAACGACGCCCTCCAGCCGGAACCAGCTCGTCGACCAGGGCCGGCCCCACCGTGTCCCGGCCGTAAAGGGCTCGTACGTGCCGCGCAGGGCCTCCGCCACGGGCACCGGCTCACCGGGCACATGCCAGACGGACAGGGTGAGCCCCGCACGGGCCGTGTACTGCGCGGGGCGGATGAACTGGTGCAGGGCCCGCTCCAGGCGGCCCTCCACCAGCGATCGGTCGTCGTGCATCGCGGCTCCTACGGCGTCGGCTCGGCGTGACGTTCCCCGCTTGCCTTCCCCGGCGGAGCGCACGGCACCCGCCCGCGAGGCGTGAGCACCCGCCTGCCGGGCATGCATGGGCTGAGGCCGTTCGAGGGGGACAGGCCACTACGAGGTGCAGGCGGGGGATATGACGGGGCGTCACAGTGGCATGCGTACCGCACCGGACCAGTGCGGCCAGGGCACCGGCACACCGGAAGGGCGCCGGAGCGGGCGGCTGCGCCGCAGACTCGGCCGGGGGGACCTGCCCGCGGTGAAGGACGTACGGCATGGGCTCAGGGAGCTGCTGCGCAGATGCGGGAGCCAGAGCAGCGCCGATGTGGCGGAGCTGCTCACCAGCGAGCTGGTGACGAACGCGCTGATCCACACCGACCGGGGAGCGGTCGTCACGGCCGGTGTCGGCCCGGCCGGGCTCCGGGTGGAGGTGCGGGATTTCATGAGCGGCCGGCCGGAGCCGGCCCGCGCCGACGACGAGAGCACCCACGGCCGGGGGCTGGTCCTGGTGCAGGCCCTCGCGGATTCCTGGGGCGTACGGACCCATGAGGTGGGCAAATCGGTCTGGTTCCAACTCGAATGGGGGGTCGTGGGGGGTTATAGCCTAGTCCGCAGGGTGGGCGCACACAACCACACGGGGGGGCTGGCGCTC
>NZ_JBHYWP010000001.1:236679-239711 GCF_042751845.1 Streptomyces sp. NPDC059398
GGCGCCCGCCTCCCTGCGGCGCACATGGGCGGCGTTCCCCCCCACGGGGGCGGCTGGGCGACCCACCCCCCGCCCCCCCTTCGGGCCGGACACGCCAATCCAGGGCGGGTTCAGCCGAATTGCTGTTCGAGATCCTTCAGCTTCTGCTCCAGGGAGTCGAGACGGGGAAGGGTCTGGGTGTCGTCCTCGGCCGTGAGGTCGACCGTCACCGCGTCGGTTTCCTTCGCGGTGTCCCGTCCCTTCGTGGCCCGGTCGGATTCAGGACCCGTCACGGCCTGCAGGGAGGGCCTGGAGCGCAGCGGCAGCTGTCCCGGCTCGGGTATGGCAGGCTCCGACACGGCCTGCGCCGCGCCCACCGCCGGAGGCGCGCCCGCCACCTCCACCTGACGGCCGCCGCGGCCGCGCCCCAGCGCCCGGTGCTGTCGGCTGATGGCCTTGAGACGGGCCCGCTCCAGCTTGTCGTGCTCCCGCTTCCGGAGCCGGTTCTGCTCCTTCTGGCGCCGGTCGTCACGGACCTCGTCGACCGCCTCGTCCAGCGTCCGCACCCCTTCCAGGAGCATCAGCGACCAGGCGCCGAAGGTCTCCCGGGGAGCACGCAGCCACCGTACGATCCGGATCTGCGGCAGCGGACGGGGGACGAGACCCTGCTCGCGCAGCGCGGCCACCCGGGTCTGCTTCAGCGCGCGGTCGAACAGCACCGCGGCCGAGAGCGACATCCCCGCGAAGAACTGCGGGGCGCCCGCGTGGGCCAGACCGCGCGGCGCGTGTACCCAGTTGAACCAGGCCGCGGCCCCCGCGAACATCCACACCAGCAGCCGGGAGCCGAGCGCCGCGTCACCGTGGCTCGCCTCCCGTACCGCCAGTACGGAACAGAACATGGCGGCGCCGTCGAGGCCGAACGGGACCAGGTACTCCCAGCCGCCCGAGAGATTGAGGTTCTGCCGGCCGAAGCCGACCAGTCCGTGGAAGGAGAGCGCGGCGGCGACCGCCGCGCAGCAGAACAGCAGCAGATACGAGGCGGTTCCATAGACCGCCTCCTTGTGCCGTCTGCGTTCCTCGCTGCGCTCCCAGCTGTCGTCGGCCGATCCCTTGTCGGCGGCGCGCCTGCCGCGCACAAGCACCGCCACCGCGACCAGGACCCCCGCGATCATCACGCCACCGGGGAGCAGCCAGTCCAGAGATATGTCGGTCAGTCGCATGCGGTGTCCCTTGCATCGCGTCAGTGCCTTGCGGCCGCAATACTTGCTCAGATCCCGGGACCCTCAGAGCGTTTCGGGACAAGAGCACGCCAACGGAGTGCGGGGAGCACCGGATAGGGGCGATCTGATCGAACTGCCTTGCGTGCGAGCTGTGTTGAGTTCGAATTCAGTCAGCCGAAGGAGGGGTGTCGGCGCTGAGCCGGGCCACTCGGTCGGCGTCGCAGGTGCGCGGGCAGGTCACACAGGTGTCCCCGGGGCGCACGGTGTAGAAGAGACAGCAGCTCGCGCGGTCACGGGTCGGCAGCGGCCGGCCCTGCGGTCCTGTCAGCTCCCGGAAGCCGGCCGTGCCGACGTACGGGGCGGCCGTCCCCGGCAGCAGCAGCTCCAGCTCCGTGACTCCGCGCGGCTCATCGCCGAGCAGATGGGCGATGTACCAGAGGCCCTCGACGATCTCGTCGGTCGCCATTCCCCACAGCGCCCGCCGGCCACGGCGCATCCGCGGTCCGAAGCCGTCGAGCACCGGTTCCAGATGCTCGGCGACCGCCGCCCGTACCTCGGCGCGCAGCGCGTCCTCGTCCGCCACCACCCGCGCGCCGGGCGCTCCGGCGGCCGGGTCGTCGGGCAGACACGCGAAAGTGCCGGTCCGTACGGCCATCCGGCCCAGTGTCCGCTGGAAGGCGACATCGCCGACCGGGAACCTCGGCACCCTGCGGTGCAGGAACCACGGGACCGTGATCAGCAGACAGGCGGGCCAGGCGTAGCGGTGGAAGCCGAAGCCGGCGACGACGTCGGGCCTGGCCCGCTGCCCGTAGTCGCGCAGCACCTGGGCGCTGTCCCAGCCGAGGAAGGTATCGAGGGCGCCGCCGCCCGCCGCCAGCTCGGCGGCGGTCACCCAGCCGTCGCCGGACGGGAGGTGCCCGTCGGCCGACTCGGTGACGGACAGGCCGGGGAACACCGCCGACAGCTGCTCGTAGGCGGCGGTGACGGGGGAGCGCAGCAGGGTGGGGACGGTCATGCAGGGCCACCGAATCGCGGTCGTTTGCAGGTAAGCCTTACCTTATCCGATGCGATCGATGTTTGAACTGAGGGCCCGTCCGCCTATCGTGCTGAACAGGACGCAGGAGGAGGACCCAGGTGGAACAGGGCAGAGCACGCGACGCGGTACAGCCGCCCGTCTCCGCGTACCCGCCCGGACCTGCCCGGGTCCCCGGTCCCGCCCGCGGCCCCAGGCGCGGTGCGGCCGGGCAGCCGGCCCCCGGCGAGCACAGCCGCAGCGGGCCGGCGCCGTCCGCGGTACGGCCGGTGCCCGGCGGGCCGGCGCCGTCCGCGCCTCTCACGCTGTCTGTGCCTCCCACTCCGTCCGGGCCTCCCGCGCCGCCTGCGCCGTCCGGGGACCCCGGGCCGAGGCCGGTGCGCCGCCACTCGGTGCGCGGCCAGGTACTCGACGCGCTGCGCACCGCCCTGGTCGACGGTGAGCTGGTCCCCGGCGAGGTCTACTCGGGGCCGGTGCTCGGTGAGCGCTTCGGCGTCTCCGCGACCCCGGTACGCGAGGCCATGCAGCAGCTCGCGGTCGAGGGCGCCGTCGAGGTCGTGCCGAACCGGGGTTTCCGGGTCGCCGAGCGGAGCCCGCGGGAACTCACCGAGCTGGCCGAGGTACGGGCCCTGATCGAGGTCCCGGTGATGCTGCGGCTGGCGCACGCCGTCCCGGCGGGCCGCTGGGCCGAGCTGCGGCCGCTCGCCGATGCCACGGTCTCCGCCGCCGCGGTCGGCGACCGCGCCCGCTACGCCGAGTCGGACCGCGGGTTTCACGCGGGCGTGCTGGGGCTGTAGGGC
>NZ_JBHYWP010000001.1:239721-275219 GCF_042751845.1 Streptomyces sp. NPDC059398
GCTCCCGGGCCCCCCCGGGCGGGGGCGGCCCCCCGCCCCCCCCCGGCGGCGGGCGCCCGGGCAGCCCCGGGGCGCGTGCGGCCCCCGCCGCCCACCCGCCGGGGGGGGGGGCCCCCCCACGACCTGCACCGCAAGGCCCAGTGGCCCCTGGTGAGCGCCCCCGTCACCCGGCGCGCCGACCTGCTCGCGGACGCGTCGGAGCACACCGCCCTGCTGGACGCCCTGATCGCCCGCGACCTCGCCGTGGTCCAGTCGCTGGTACGGGAGCACTTCACCGGGGCGCCCGGCTGACCGGCGCGCCCTGTCGCGACGCCCCCGCACCGTCCGGGCTCACACCGCGGCGGCCGGCGGGGTGAGCTGGGCGGCCAGCCAGGTCGGTACGCCGCCGAGCAGCCGGAAGAGCCGGGACGCCTCGGCTCGCAGCCGGGCCGCCTCCGGTTCGGGCTCCGCGTCGGCGAGCGCCGCGAGTGCCGGGGCCGTGCCGACGAGATAGCCCAGCTCCTCCCTTATCCGCAGGGACTCCGCAAAGCCGTGCCTGGCCTCGGCGAGTTCTCCCTCCCGCAGGGCGAGCGAGGCGAGATGGCGCCAGGTGAAGGAGAGCAGCAGCGTCTGGCCGTGCGCCGTGGCGCCCGCGTGGGCCCGGCGGTAGGCCGCGCGTGCCGACTGGGCCGAGTCGGCGAGGTCCTGGGCGATCAGCCCCCGGCGGAAGTCGAGGAGCGGGCGCCCCGGCGACCCCGGCGCGATCAGCGCGGCCGCCCTGCCCATCGCGGCCCGTGCCTCGTCGGCCCGGTCCCGTACGCCCAGGAGCGTCGAGGCGTAACCGAGTTGGCCGCGTTCACAGGCGGCGGCACCCCGTGCCTCGTCGCTGCGGGCGAGCGCCTCGGCCGTCCGCAGGGCGTCCTCCGCGTCCGTCCAGCCCTGCTCCGTGTAGAGACACCGCTCGATCAGCAGCGCGGCCCGGTGCAGGGCCGCTTCGGCGTCGTGCTTCGCGTGCGGTTCGAGCAGGGCGGCCGCGTCCGCCCAGCAGCCGCGCGAGCGCAGCCGCCATACCGCGGTCTGGAGTGGAGGATCGTCATCAGCTGTCGTTCCGTAACCAGACATGGCGGTATAGGCCACATCGCCCTCCCCGAGCGCGCCATCGAGCTGTTGAGTCTGCGCGCATCTCAGCACGGATTGGCACGCCGGGCCAAGAGGTTGGGTGAATCAATTCACAATCTTGCGGCTCCGCGCGGACCCCCGGCGGTACCCCGCAGGTCAGCTCATCCGCAGGGCCAGGAAGAAATCGAGCTTGTCCTCAAGACGCGACAGATCACGTCCCGTCAACTGCTCGATCCGGCCGACGCGGTAGCGCAGCGTGTTGACGTGCAGGTGCAGCCGGGTCGCGCACCGGGTCCACGAGCCGTCGCAGTCCAGGAACGCCTCCAGGGTCGGGATCAGCTCCGCCCGGTGCCGCCTGTCGTAGTCCCGCAGCGGGTCGAGCAGCCTGGCGGTGAACGCCCGGCGCACATCGTCGGGGACGAACGGCAGCAGCAGGACGTGCGAGGCCAGCTCGTGGTGGCCCGCCGCACAGACCCGGCCCGGCCGGGCCGCGGCCACCCGCCGTGCGTGCCTGGCCTCCTCCAGGGCGCCGCGCAGCCCCTCGGCCGAGTGCACCGATGCGGAGACCCCGAGCGTCAGCCGCCCGTCGTCGGCGAGCCCCGCCGTGAGCGGTTCGCGTACGGAGGTGAGCAGCTCGTCCGCGTGCAGCCCGGCGTCCGAGCCCTGGTCCGCGTCGCCGTCGCCGGCCCCCTGGGCGAGCGGCGGAAGCGGGACGAGCGCGATGGCCTCGTCACCCGTGTGGGCCACCGCGATCCGGTCGGACGAACCAGGACCCGATCCGCCCGGCAGCGCCTGCTCGACCAGGATCTCCTCAAGGAGCGACTGGGCCACCGGGCCCGCGTCGATCGCCGCTCCTTCCTGCTGGTCCCAGTCGACCCGGGCGACGACCACCTGCCAGCGCGGAGCCGTCCCGATGCCCGGCATCAGCACCGGCGCCGCCACCCGCAGCCTGGCCGCGATCTCGGCGGGCGGCGCACCCGTCTGGACCAGTTCGAGTACTTCCTGGGCGAGCCTGCGCCGTACGGTCCTGGCCGCGTCCCGGCGGTCGCGTTCGACGGCGATCAGCTGGGTCACACCCTGGAGCAGATCGAGCCGGGCGGCGGGCCAGTCGCCCGCGTCCGCCTCGACCGCGAGCAGCCAGTCGGAGAGCACCGTCTCGCGCACATCGCGCAGGCCGGAGGCCGCGCCGCGCCCGCCGCCGCGTACCGGGAAGAGCGAGTACGAGGTGGAGCCCACCATGACCCGGTGCGGAGCGCGGCGCCCGGTCCTGGTCGCGGCGAGGTGCCCGGCGGCCAGCACGGCGCCGGTCCCCTCCGGCAGCGGGGCGCCCGCCCCGGCGATCTGCCGGCCGGTGGGCGAGAGCACCCAGGCGTGCAGGTCCAGGTCGGTGGTCAGCAGGTCGAGCACCACGTCCGGGCCGCCGCCCGCCGGGCCCGACGTCATCAGCCTGCGGTGCCGGTCCACGACCGCCGCGAGGTCCCCGGCCCGCTCACCCGAGACCTGCCGCACCACGTACTCGGTGACGACCGCGAAGGCGACCGACTCCTCCACCGCGAAGATCGGCAGCCGGTGGCGCACACACGCCTCCACCAGGTCACGGGGGATGTCGCCCAGCTCCGCCTCGCCCGCCGCCAGCCCCGCGACCCCGGCGCCCGCCAGGATCCGTACGAACGGCTCGGAGTCCTCTGCCGAGCGCCGCCAGGCGAGCCCCGTCAGGACCAGTTCACCACCGGTGAGATACCGGCTCGGATCACGCAGATCCGTCGTCATCACACCACGGACCGTGCGGTCCAGCTCGTCCTCACCGCCGAGCAGCCGCAGGCCCAGCGCGTCCGTGTCCAGCAGTGCGCGCAGCCGCATCTCGTCGCCGCCGATCCGTGTCGTACGCCGTCCCGGTGCAGCCGGTCGGCGGAACTTGTCGTTTCCAGAGGAAAGCCAAGAGGTAACTGAACCCCGTCTTTCGTTCGAACATACAAGACGACCAAGGACACCAGCCAACTCCTTCATGGTTTCGGTGACTGCACCCCGCCCCGCCCGGCTTGTGTACTTGTGCCGTCAAGCGTGAACAGCAGATGAACGTCCAGTCGAGGGCCGGCCGTCCCGGGCCCCAGCGAACAACCCGAATGAGAAGAAGAGAGCCGCTTCATGGACTTCCTTCGCCCCGCCAGCTGGGAGGAGGCGCTCGCCGCCAAGGCCGAGCACCCCACGGCTGTGCCGATCGCCGGTGGTACCGACATCATGGTGGAGATCAACTTCGACCACCGCCGGCCCGAGTACCTCCTGGATCTGAACCGCATCGGCCTCCTCGGCGAGTGGCATGTCGGCGAGGAGACCGTCCAGCTGGGCGCGTCCGTTCCGTACGCCAGCATCATGGAGAACCTGCGCACGGAACTGCCCGGTCTCGCGCTCGCTTCGCACACCGTCGCCTCCCCGCAGATCCGCAACCGCGGCGGTGTCGGCGGCAACCTCGGCACCGCGTCGCCCGCCGGTGACGCCCACCCGGCGCTGCTCGCCGCCGGCTGCCAGGTCGAGGCCGAGTCGGTGCGCGGCTCCCGGCTGATCCCCATCGACGACTTCTACACCGGGGTGAAGCGCAACGCGCTCGCCCCCGACGAGCTCATCAAGTCGGTCCACTTCAAGAAGGCCGACGGCCCGCAGCAGTACTCCAAGGTCGGCACCCGCAACGCGATGGTCATCGCGGTGTGCGCCTTCGGTATCGCCCTGCACCCCGAGACCCGCACGGTCCGCACCGGCATCGGCTCGGCGGCCCCGACCCCGATCCGGGCGAAGGCGGCCGAGGACTTCCTGAACGCGGCGCTCGACGAGGGCGGCTTCTGGGAGAGCGGAAAGATCATCACCCCCTCGATCGCCAAGCAGTTCGCCGGGCTGGTCTCCGGAGCGGCGAACCCGATCGACGATGTCCGCGGCACGGCGAGCTACCGCCGTCACGCCATCGGCATCATGGCCCGCCGCACGCTCGGCTGGACCTGGGAGTCGTACCGCGGCAACGGCCGCAGCACAGAGGGAGTCGCATAATGCGCGTGAACTTCACGGTCAACGGCCGTCCGCAGGAGGCCGACGACGTCTGGGAGGGCGAGAGCCTGCTCTACGTGCTCCGCGAGCGCATGGGCCTGCCCGGTTCCAAGAACGCCTGTGAACAGGGCGAATGCGGTTCCTGCACGGTGCGGCTCGACGGTGTCCCGGTCTGCTCCTGCCTGGTCGCCGCCGGTCAGGCCGAGGGCCGCGAGATCGTCACGGTCGAGGGCCTGGCGGACTACGCCAAGCACCGCGACGGCGCCCACCCGGGCACCGGATGCTCCTCATCCGGCTGCGGCACCAGCCTGGACACCGCCAAGCGCTGGCAGTCCAGGCCCACCGACGGCCGCACCGGTGAGGCCGGTGAACTCTCCCCGATCCAGCAGGCGTTCATCGACGCCGGCGCCGTGCAGTGCGGTTTCTGCACCCCGGGTCTGCTGGTCGCCGCCGACGAACTCCTGGAGCAGAACGCCTCGCCGTCCGACGCGGACATCCGTGAGGCGCTCTCCGGCAACCTCTGCCGCTGCACCGGTTACGAGAAGATCCTCGACGCGGTCCGCCTCGCGGCCGCTCGCCAGGAAGAGACGGTCTGATCATGGGCGTCACTGGTTCCCCCACCAGCATCGAGCAGGGTTCCAAGACCAAGGGCGGTATCGGCGAGTCCACGCTCCGGCCCGACGGCACCCTCAAGGTCACCGGAGAGTTCGCGTACTCGTCCGACATGTGGCACGAGGACATGCTCTGGGGCTTCACTCTCCGCTCCACCACCGCACACGCCGAGATCAGGTCGATCGACGTCTCCGAGGCGCTCGCGACCTCCGGTGTGTACTCCGTGCTCACCTACGACGACCTGCCCACCGAGATGAAGAACTACGGCCTGGAGATCCAGGACACGCCGGTTCTCGCCCATGGGAAGGTCCGCCACCACGGCGAGCCGGTGGCGCTCGTCGCGGCCGACCACCCGGAGACCGCACGCCGGGCCGCGGCCAAGATCAGGATCGAGTACGCCGAGCTGCCCGTCATCACCGACGAGGCATCGGCGCTCGCACCGGACGCGCTGCTCGTCCACGAGGGCCGCGACGACCACCACATCGGCCACGTCCCGCACCCGAACATCGTGCACCGCCAGCCGATCATCCGCGGCGAGGCCGACGAGGCCGCGAAGCGCGCCGACGTCATCGTCACGGGCGACTACGTCTTCGGCATGCAGGACCAGGCGTTCCTCGGCCCGGAGTCCGGCCTCGCGGTGCCCGCCGAGGACGGCGGTGTCGATCTGTACGTCGCCACCCAGTGGCTGCACTCCGACCTCCGGCAGATCGCCCCTGTGCTCGGCCTGCCCGAGGAGAAGGTCCGGATGACGCTCTCCGGCGTCGGCGGCGCCTTCGGCGGCCGCGAGGACCTGTCGATGCAGATCCACGCCTGCCTGCTGGCCCTCCGCACCGGCAAGCCGGTCAAGATCGTCTACAACCGGTTCGAGTCCTTCTTCGGCCATGTCCACCGCCACCCGGCGAAGCTCCACTACGAGCACGGCGCCACCAGGGACGGCAAGCTCACCCATATGAAGTGCCGGATCGTGCTGGACGGCGGCGCCTACGCGTCCGCGTCCCCGGCCGTCGTCGGCAACGCCTCCTCGCTCTCCGTCGGCCCGTACGTCATCGAGGACGTCGACATCGAGGCCATCGCGCTCTACACCAACAACCCGCCCTGCGGCGCCATGCGCGGCTTCGGCGCGGTCCAGGCGTGCTTCGCGTACGAGGCGCAGATGGACAAGCTCGCGGCGGCGCTGGACATGGACCCGGTGGAGTTCCGCCAGCTCAACGCCATGGAGCAGGGCACCAAGCTGCCGACAGGGCAGGTCTGCGACTCGCCGGCGCCCGTCGCCGAACTGCTGCGCCTGGTCAAGGCGCGTCCGCTGCCGCCCGAGCAGCAGTGGCTCGCGGCAGGCGAGGAGGCGGACGTCCGCGCCCTGCCCGGCGGGCTCTCCAACACCACGCACGGCGAGGGCGTCGTACGCGGTGTCGGCTACGCGGTCGGTCTCAAGAACGTGGGCTTCTCCGAGGGCTTCGACGACTACTCCACCGCCCGGGTGCGGATGGAGGTCATCAACGGGGAGCCGGTGGCGACCGTGCACACCGCGATGGCCGAGGTCGGCCAGGGCGGTGTCACCGTCCACGCGCAGATCGTCCGGACCGAACTCGGTGTCAGCCAGGTGACCATCCACCCGGCCGACACCCAGGTCGGCTCGGCCGGTTCGACGTCCGCGTCCCGGCAGACGTACATGACCGGCGGCGCGGTGAAGAACGCGGCGGAGGCGGTACGCGAGAAGGTCCTGGAGATCGGCCGGGCCAAGCTCGGCACCTACCACCCGGCGTGGGCCACGGCCGAACTCCTCCTGGAGGGCGGCAAGGTCGTCACCGACGGCGGCGAGGTCCTGGCCGACCTGGTCGACGTCCTGGAGGACGAGGCGGTGGACCTGGAGCTGGAGTGGCGCCACCGTCCCACCGTCGCCTTCGACCTGGTGACGGGCCAGGGTGACGGCCACGTCCAGTACTCGTTCGCCGCGCACCGCGCGGTGGTCGAGGTGGACACCGAGCTGGGCCTGGTCAAGGTCATCGAGCTCGCGGTGGCCCAGGACGTCGGCAAGGCGCTCAACCCGCTCTCCGTCGTCGGTCAGATCCAGGGCGGTACGACGCAGGGCCTGGGCGTCGCGGTGATGGAGGAGATCATCGTCGACCCGAAGACCGCGAAGGTGCGCAACCCCTCCTTCACGGACTACCTCATCCCGACGATCCTCGACACACCGACGATCCCGGTCGACGTACTCGAACTGGCCGACGAGCACGCGCCGTACGGACTGCGCGGTATCGGCGAGGCGCCGACCCTGTCGTCGACTCCGGCCGTCCTCGCGGCGATCCGCAACGCGACCGGGCTCGAACTGAACCGGACGCCGGTCAGGCCGGAGCACCTCACCGCCACCTGACCGCCCCAGCTCTCCGGGCGGCGTGTGCCTCCTAGGAACGTCACACTTCCCAGCGCACGCCGCCCGGAGCCCTCAGTGCCGCTCCGCTCGCGGTCCATGTCCCACAGACCCCACAGACCCCACAGACCCCACAGTGCAGTACCCAGTTCGCCTCGGGCCGTCCCCCGGGTCGTGCAGCCCACGCACCATCCCAAATCCCGCATCTTCAATCTTCAGGCGGGTGCCCCTTTGAACCTTGGGAGTAGGCACCATGACCCAGCAGTCCCTTGAGCCGGAGACCGTTCCGGAAGACGCCGGCGACGGCACGCGCCAGCCGGCCGGAAGGTCCTGGCTAGACCGGTACTTCCACATAACGAAGAGAGGGTCGACAGTCGCGACGGAGGTGCGCGGCGGCATCACCACCTTCATGGCGATGGCGTACATCATCCTCCTCAACCCGGTGATCCTGTCCGGGGCCGATGTCACCGGCCACCACCTCAACGGCGGCCAGATCACCACCGCCACCGCGCTGGCGGCGGCCGTCACCACCCTGGTGATGGGCTTCATCGGCAATGTCCCGCTGGCCCTCGCGGCGGGACTCGGCGTGTCCGCAGTGATGGCGTACCAGGTCGCCCCGGAGATGACCTGGGGCAACGCGTTCGCGATGTGCATCATCTACGGCGCCATCATCGTGCTCCTGGTCGTCACCGGGCTGCGCGAACTGATCATGAACGCCATCCCCCTGGCGCTGAAGCACGCCATCACCATGGGGATCGGCCTCTTCGTCTGTCTGATCGGCCTGGTGCAGGCCGGCTTCGTCACCGGGATGAAGGGACCGGGCGGCATCGCCGGAGCCAAGCCGCTCCAGCTGGGCACCAGCGACATGCTCACCGGCTGGCCGGTGGTCTGCTTCGCCGTCACCCTCCTGCTGATCTTCGCCCTCCAGGTCCGCAAGGTCCCCGGCGCGATCCTGATCGGCATCGTCGGCGGCACCATCTTCGCGGCGATCGTCCACCAGGTCGCAGGTCTCAGCCAGAAGGACTGGGGACTCAACGCCCCCGCGCTGCACGGCTCGCCGGTCAGCGCACCCGACTTCGGTCTCTTCGGCAGTGTCTCGTTCAGCGGTATCGGCCATGTCGGCGGCATCACCGTCGGTGTCATCGTCTTCACCCTGGTGCTCGCCGGGTTCTTCGACGCCATCGGCACGATCATCGGCGTCGGCCAGCAGGCCAACCTCGTCGACCGGGACGGGAAGATGCCGGGGCTGAACAAGGCCCTGACCATCGACGGCGCCGGCGGCATCGTCGGCGGTCTCGCCGGGGCGTCCGGCCAGACGGTCTTCGTCGAGTCCACCGCGGGCGTCGGCGACGGCGCGCGCACCGGCCTCGCCAGTGTCGTCACCGGTCTCGGCTTCGCGCTCTGCCTGGTCTTCACCCCGCTCGCCCAGCTCATCCCCACCCAGGTCGCGTCCGCCGCGCTCGTCGTCATCGGCTCGATGATGCTGACCAACGCCAAGCACATCGACTGGAACGACCAGGCCACCTCCATCCCGGTGTTCCTGACCACCGTTCTGATGCCGTTCGCCTACTCGATCACCGTGGGCATCGCGGCCGGTGTCATCTCCCACGTCCTCATCAAGGCCGTCCAGGGCAGGTTCCGGGAGATCGGCTGGCTGATGTGGGTGCTCACCGCAGTGTTCCTCGCCTACTTCGCACTCCATCCCATTGAGAGCTGGCTGGGCGTCAGTTAAGCCCGAGCCCTTTCACATATCCGTGAGGAGACCGACATGCTGGACATCGCCGAAGAACTGAACCGGTGGGTCGAGCAGGGCCGCGAGTTCGCCGTCGCCACCGTGGTGGCGGTCGGCGGCAGCGCACCGCGCCGCCCGGGAGCCGCGCTCGCGGTGGACACCGAGGGCACCGCGATCGGCTCGGTCTCCGGCGGATGTGTGGAAGGGGCGGTCTACGAACTGTGCCAGGAGGCCCTGGAAACGGGCCGTACGGTCGTGGAACGCTTCGGATACAGCGACGAGGATGCCTTCGCCGTAGGTCTGACCTGCGGCGGAGTCATCGACATACTGGTCACCCCGCTGCGCGCCGACGCCCCGTCACGGCAGACATATACGGCGGCCCTGGCCGCGGCGGCCGATGCCACGTCGGCCGCCGTGGTCCGGGTCACCGACGGCCCCGGGGAACTGCTCGGCCGCGCGGTGCTGGTCCACACCGACGGATCGTACGAGGGGACGCTCGGCGGCCACCGCGAACTGGACCGTACCGCCGTCGCCGAAGGGCTCGCCCTGCTGGACGCGGGACGCACCGAGACCGTCACCATCGGCGAGGACGGCTCCCGCTGCGGACGCCCGCTGACGCTGCTGGTCGAGTCGAGCGTGCCGCCGCCCCGAATGATCGTCTTCGGCGCGATCGACTTCGCGTCGGCCCTGGTCACGGTCGGCAAACTGCTGGGCTACCGGGTCACCGTCTGCGACGCGCGCCCGGTCTTCGCGACCGCCACCCGCTTCCCGGACGCCGACGAGATCGTCGTCGACTGGCCGCACCGCTATCTGCAGTCCACCGACGTCGACAGCAGGACCGCGCTCTGCGTCCTCACCCACGACGCCAAGTTCGACGTGCCGCTGCTGAAACTGGCCCTCACCCTGCCGGTCGCCTATGTCGGCGCGATGGGCTCCCGGCGCACCCACCTCGACCGGAATGCCCGGCTCCGCGAGGTCGGCGTCACCGAGCTGGAACTGGCCCGCCTCCGCTCGCCCATCGGCCTCGACCTGGGCGCCAGGACCCCCGAGGAGACCGCCCTCTCGATCGGTGCGGAGATCATCGCCCATCGGCGCGGCGGCACCGGAGTCCCGCTCACCGGCGCCCACACCCCCATCCACCACGACAGTTCGACGGGCCCGGCCGGCCGGATAGGCTCCGTCGCCTGAGCACCCGGGCAGTGCGTGCACGGGGGACACGCACTGCCCGGCTTCACCCGATCGGGGTAATTAGGTGTCCTGAGGGGGTACGGGGTGGAACGTGCGGGCATCGAAACACGTCTTCGGGGCCGACCGGCAAGAACCCCGAGAGGCAGTGGTGTACATGGCCGTCGACGCATCGAGTGTCACCGTCCCCCGACAGCCGGGCGACGGAGACCGGACGTCGAGAGGCCCCGGGCGCGACGGACCCCTCAGGGAAGTGGCCAGATCCTGGGCGCTCGTCCTCTCCCTGGTGCCGCTCGGCCTGCTGGCCGTGGCAGCCTGGTACGGGCAGTACGTACGCCCCAGCGCCGACGAGTGGTGCTTCCTGCCGTACGTACGTGACCACGGCATCTCCGGGCTCACCGGAAAGTTCTACTTCCACGACAACGGCCGGATCGCCAACGGCTGGCTCGTCGGCCTCTACGCCGAGCCGGGGGTGCCGGGCCACCAGTGGTTCGGTCTGGTCAGCGGTGTGCTGATGGTGGGGCTGCTCTGGGGGGTGACCGCGCTGGCCGTCCGGGCCGGCCGGCTCACCGTGCCGCGCGGCGTGCCGCTCCTGGTGGCATCCGTCACCGCTGTGGTCTTCCTGTTCGCCACCCCGAACACGTACAAGACGTTCTTCTGGCCAGCGGCCTCCGTCTCGCACACCGTGGCGCCCGTGCTCGCCCTCGCCGCGGTGATCCCGGCGCTGCTCGCCCGCTCCGTGCGCGGCCGTATCGCCGCCCTCGTCGTCGCCGTGTTCGCGGGCACATTCCTCGGGACGCTCTCCGAGGAGACCTCGGTGGTGCTCCTGGTGGTACTCGCGGGTGTCGTGCTCCTCGCCGGGCAGGTCTTCACCGAGGCCGTACGGACCTTCGTACGCCGCTGGTCGCTCGCCATGATGGCCGGGGTCGCCATCGGTGTGCTGCTCCTGGTGACGTCACCGGGCTCGCGCCACCGCCGGGAGAAGTTCGGCGCCGGGACCTCGATGCTGGCGCCCTCCTCGCTCTCCGCCTCGCTGCACCAGTACGCCCACATCCTCTGGACGGTCCTGTCGACCTGGCAGTACCTGGGCGCGGTGGCGGCCGGGCTCGTGCTCGGTCTCGTGGCACGCCGGGGGAGGTCCGGGGCCCTGCTGCCGTGCCGCCCGTTCCTCCTGGCGGGCGCGGCCGTGGCTGCCTTCCTGGTCTCCGGCTACCTGTGCGCCGTCATCACCTACCCGGTGTTCGGGAAGCACCTCGTGACCACCCAGCGCACCTGGAACGACTATCTGCTGCTGTACGTCCTGCTGCTCGTCGGCATCGGTGCGCTGCTGGGGCGCGCGGTACGGCTGCGTCCGCCCGGGGCGCTGGCCGTGACGGCCGCCGCCGGCGTGGTCTGCGCCGGGGTCTGCGTCTCACTGGCCGTACCGCTGCACACCCTCGGTCACCAGATGCACGTCAGGGCCGAGAAGTGGGACCGGCAGGACCAGTGGCTGCGGCAGCAGTCGGCGGAGGGCGCGAAGGTGCTGCCGTACAAGCCGCTCCATGTGGCCAGGATGCTGGAGCCCTTCAGCAAGAAGCCGCATGGCTGGCCCGCCAGTTGCGTCGCCGACTACTACCACGTCGACCGCGTCACCCACGCGAAGCGGCTGCCCTGACCGGGTCTTCTCCTGGCCCGGACGCCGCGCCCGAGTCGATGGCCCAGCGGGCCAGCAGGAACGAGACGGGAGTGACGAGGACACCGGCCACGACAGCGGCGATGTCCTCGTTCATCCCGAGCATGCTCACCGCCAGATAGAGCAGGATCCCGCTGCCCACGACATTGACCAGACCGGAGAGCGGGTAGCGCGCGAACGCGCGCCAGGTGGGGCGGGTGCGGCAGGTGATGTACGAGTTGAGCAGGAACGACACGGTGATGCCCACGGCCCAGCCCAGTACATGGGCCGCCAGATACGGCAGCCAGTGGTTGAGCGTGGCGAACACCGCGTAATAGACAGCGGTGTTGGCGACCCCGATGGCCGCGAACGTGACGAACTGGCCCAGTGTGCGCCTCTTCGCGGGCGCGGTGGGCCCGTCCTGCCGAGCCGTCGGCCGGGACCCGGCCTGCTCCCCCGGCGGCGGGGGAGTGGGCGGCACGGAGGACGGGCGCGTGACGTCGGGGGTCATGAGGCCGGCCGCGCCTGGCCCGCGCTCTCCAGCGGGGGGCGCGGCGAGAAGTCCCTGGCACGGTCGTTGGTCTCGCTGACCACGTAGTGCGGCCTGCGCTTCGACTCGTGGTAGATCCGCCCGACGTACTCACCGATGACCCCGAGAGTGGCCAGCTGGATTCCGCTCAGTGCGACGATCGCGGTGATCAGCGTCGTGTATCCGGGGGTGTCGACCCCGTCGAGCACCACGTTCCCGATGATGTACGCCGCGTAGACCAGCGCCGAGAGGAAGAGGCAGAGGCCCGCGTGGATGGCGAGCCTGAGCGGCTTGCTGTTGAACGAGAGCAGCCCGTCGATGCCGTAGTTGAGCAGATGACGGCCGCCCCACTTCGACTCGCCGGCCGCCCTCTCGACGTTCTGGTAGGTGAAGCTGACGGTGTCGAAACCGATCCAGGAGAAGATGCCCTTGGAGAAGCGGTTGCTCTCCGGGAGCGCGAGGACACTGTCGACCGCGCGGCGGGAGAGCAGCCTGAAGTCGCCCGCGCCGTCGATGACTTCGACATCCATGCAGCGCCGGACGAGCCGGTAGTACATCCGGCTGAGCGCGGTCCGCAGGGCGCCTTCGCCGGTGCGGTCGCGCTGGGCGACGACCTGGTCGTAGCCGTGCCGGTGCAGGTCGAGCATGCGCGGCAGGAGCGTGGGCGGATGCTGGAGGTCGGCGTCCATCAGGACCGCCGCGTCACCCGCGGCCATCCGCAGCCCGGCGAGCATCGCCGACTCCTTGCCGAAGTTGCGGCTGAAGGAGGTGAAGCGCACTCGTGAGTCGTCGGCCGCGAGCCGGCGGAGTTCGCTCAGGGTCCGGTCACCGCTGCCGTCGTCGACGTAGCAGATCTCGAATGTCTCCCCGGTCGGTTCGAGCGCGGTGACCAGGGCGGTATGAAAATCACCGATCACCTCCGCTTCGTTGTAGCACGGTACGACAACCGAAAGGTGGACCATCGTCATTCACTCCGTGTCTGTCGTGCGAACGGCGATTTCCCTCCGGAAATCGCTACCCATGAAGAACGGAGGTGAGGGCGGCGGGGTTGCCTGTCGTGACCAAACCGATTCAGACTTTGCGTCACCGGGCGATCACCATCGAAAAGGATGCGAACGGTGGCGAGTCGGACCGGCGGCGGGGGCCGGGCCCGGTGTATGGCTCAGCCCTGCGGGACCTTCCCGGACCTGCGCGGGTGGGTGAGTGCGGCCTCCCAGTACTGCTTGGGGTCGGCCTGCTGAAGGGCCTCCTCGGCGAGTTTCCGCGCCTCCGCGAGAACATCGCCCTGCTCCTGGACGAGCTGGTCGTATATCGGCGAACCTGGGGTGGAGGAGTAGCTCACTGTCGTACGTTCCTTAGATCTCGGGTTCCCGTCCAGCCGCTGATGCCCGGAAAGTGCCGGACCATGCACGTCCGGCCGCTCCGCGCCCGCCGGAGCCGTGGTGCGGACCCGCCCGACCAGCCAGGAGTCTTGAGTTGAACACCTCATCCGTCTCCCCGCACCGGATGGATCCGGCCGGCGGCTGCCCGCACGCGGCCAACGCGCGGCTCCTGGCGGGCGGCGCCGTGGTCCCGGTCGTGCTCCCCGGCGAGGTCGCCGGGGCGGCGGTCCTCGGCCACGCGGCGCTCCGGGAGTTCCTCGCGCACCCCGATGTCGCCAAGGGGCCGCAGCACTTCACGGCGCTCCGGGAGGGGCTGATCGAGGAGGGCTGGCCGCTGCGGACCTTCGCCACCGTGCGGTCCATGACCACGGCCGACGGCGCCGACCACCGGAGGCTGCGTTCCCTGGTGAACCGGGCGTTCACCGGGCGCCGGGTGGAGTCGCTGCGGCCGCGGACCGAGACGCTGGCCGCCGGGCTGCTCGACGGACTGGCCGCCGCGGCGGACGGCGACGGCACGGCCGATCTGTACCGGTCGTACGCGCTTCCGCTGCCGATGGGGGTGATCTGCGAACTCCTCGGGGTGGACCCGGAGCACCGGGAGCGGCTGCACCACCTCTCCGAGCTGGTGGTCTCCACCGCCATCGGTCCGGCGGACGTGGTGGCGGCCAACCAGGAGATGGCGGCCGTGCTGGCCGCGGTCGTGGCGGCCCGGCGCGAGCGGCCCGGCGACGACCTCACCAGTGCGCTGATCGCCGCCCGTGAGGAGGACGGCGACCGGCTGAGCGAGGCGGAACTGACCGGCACCCTGCTTCTGATGATCGTCGCGGGACACGAGACGACCATGAACCTCGTCATCAACGCGGTCCGGGCACTCTGCGCCCACCGGGACCAGCTCGCTCTCGTTCTCGCGGGCCGCGCCACCTGGCTGGACGTCGTCGAGGAGACGCTGCGCTGGGACAGCCCGGTGAGCTTCTTCCCCTTCCGCTACCCGGTCCGCGATCTGACCCTGGCGGGCACCGTCGTGGAGCGCGGCACCCCGGTGCTCGCCGGGTACGCGGCGGCGGGCCGTGACCCGGCCGTCCACGGGCCGGACGCCGACCGGTTCGACATCACCCGGGACGCCCGCCATCTCTCCCTCGGGCACGGACCGCACTTCTGCCTGGGCGCCCCGCTGGCCAGGCTGGAGGCCACCATCGCCCTGGAACAGCTCTTCACCCGTTTCCCCGGACTGGAACAGGCCGTGCCCGACCGGGAGTTGCCCCGCCCCGCCAGCTTCGTGGGGAACGGCGTGCGTGAGCTTCCCGTACGGCTCGGACCCGACCGGGGCGCACCGGGCCGCTGATCCGGGGCGGCCGCCGAAACCGGCCGGTCACTCCACGAGGCTGCCCAGCCGCCCTTCGAGCAGCACTAGCAGTTCGCTCAGCGCGTCGGACAGACCGGCGCGGTCCCGGGCGTCGATCCCGTCGAGCAGCGCGGCCTCGTACCGCAGCTGGACGGGGAGCAGCCGGTCCAGGAGCGTGCGGCCCTCATCCGTGAGGGAGAGGTGCGAGACACGGCGGTCGCGGTCGTCGGGCCGCCGGGCGATGAGCCCGCGCTCCTCCAGCTGCCGTACGCGCTTGGTCACCGCGGCCCCCGACGCGAAGGTCTCACGGGCGATGCGGCCCGGTGTGAGCTCACGGTCCATCCTGCGCAGGGTGCCGAGTACGTCGAACTCCGGGCGGGTGAGCCCCTCCCGCCCGAGCGGTGCGTCGGCAGCCTGCTGCAGCAGCGCGGAGCAGCGGTTGAGCCGTCCGATCACCGCCATCGGGCCGGTGTCGAGTCCGGGCAGCACCTGCTCCCACTGCCGGATCACCCCCGCGACGATGTCCTCGGCCATGTGCGCCCTCCTTGCTCTCGGTCCGGGTCGATTCTGCCCCTTCGGCGGACCGCTCTCCTAAGCGGCCGGGACCGGCGGCGCGGTGTGGCGTACCAGCAGGGACAGGGTGCGGTGGCCGGCCTGCTCGGCGGAGGCCACCGGACCGGCGGGCAGGGCGCGCTGCCACCACTCACCGGCGGCGACGTCGACGGCCTCGCTCAGTTCCACCAGCGCCAGGGCCAGCCGGTCCCTGGCCCACCCGGTGGTGTGGTCCGGGGCGGATCGCAGCTCGACCAGGCGCCGTGCGGCCGCCTCGGCCGCCGTGACCCGGGCCAGGGCCGTGTCGATACGGTCGGTGGCCCGGCGGTTGGTGATCAGCAGGCAGCAGAGCAGTCCGAGCGCCGCGCCCATCAGGGTGTCAAGGGCACGGTCCGTGATCAGGGTGCGCGCGGGCAGGGCGCTGCCGAACTCGGTCAGCAGCAGCGCCATCGGGGTGACGCACACCGACCCCAGCCAGTAGTTGCGGGTGATGAGGGCCTCCGCGCCGATCTGGAAGGCCAGCGCCAGCAGCACCATCGTGAGCGGGCCGGTGTGGATCAGCGGAAGAAGCGCGAAGAAGACGGCGAGGCCGAGCACATTGCCGATGAGGCGCTGTACGGCCCGCTGCCAGGAGAGCGTGGTGTTGGCCTGGAAGAGCGAGGCCGCGGTGACCACGGCCCAGTACGGATGCCCCACCCCGGCGGCGAGCGAGGCCCACCCGGCCAGCGCGCACCCGGCCGCCACTCGTGCGCCCACCGGCAGCAGCGGTGACCCCGGGCGCAGCCGTGCCAGCACCGTCCGCACCCCGCGGACGCGTTCGGGCGGCGGGAGCCTCAGCCGGAGGGCGAGTGTCCGGTGTTCCGCGGGGGTGAGCCCGACGGCGGGGAGAGGCTGTCCGCGCCGCAGGGCGCGCGCCAGCTCGGCGCACCGTTGTGCCTCCCGGCCGGGGTCATGGCTGCCGGAGGGCAGGCCAGCAGCCCGGTCCTGGGCCTGTTCCAAGGGTGAAGCGGGGTCCGCCGCCGGGGCCGCCAGGGCGGCCTCCGCGTGGACGAGCAGCCGTTCGAGCCCGGCCCGCTCCTCGCCCCCCGGCGAGGTGTGGAAGAGGGTGTGCCAGGCCGCGTGGACGGCGGCCGCGGTGGTCCGCCGCACGGGGAGGTCGGCGCGCCGCCCGGTGTGCCACAGCGCGGCGGCCGCCTCCAGGGCCCGCGCGACGGCGATCCGCTCAGGACCGTGCGGCCGCAGCAGCGCGGGAGCCATCCCGACCACCCAGGCCACCGCGCCGCCGCCGAGGGCGAGTGCCAGATGCGCGGGCAGTTGTCCCAGGTGCTGGGGTGCGAAGAAGGCGGATGCGGCGATGAACGTGAGGATCAGATTGCCGGGAGGTCCGATCCGGGTCGCGTCACAGGCCGTCCTGTGGAGCGCCGCCAGCAGCGAAGCGAGCAGCACCAGCAGCGCGGGTGAGGTGACCAGCGACGCGCAGAGCAGTGCGACGGCGAGACCCGCGACCATGCCGAGCACCACCCACAGGAGAGTGCGGGCGCGTGCGGCGTACGGCAGGCCGTGCGCGTACAGGGCGCACATCGCACCGGCCGATGTGTAGAGGACGAGGTCCATCCGGCCCAGCAGGAGGAGCGTCACATCGGGTACGGCGAGCGCCACCGCGGCGCTGAAGGCGGGTTTGTGCCAGATGTCGGCGGGGCGCCTCAGCTGGAGGGTCGTCCTGACGGGGAGCGGGCGGACCCGCGGGGGGTGTGCCCGCTCCTGTCCTGTCCTGGCGTGCTTCGGCATAGAAAAAGCTTAGCAGGTGTTTTACTAGTAAAAAATATCCGCTCGCTCCGGAACCGGCAGCGGGGCCCGGCCGGACTGCCCGGCCCCGCACCTTGCGCCGCTACGGCAGGTTGTTGATCGTGAAGGTCGACGTGGTGTTCCTGATGTCCTGGGCGTTGCCGCTCAGCTTGAGGTGGTGGAAGGTGACCTCGCCGACCGCCGGACCCTGACCCGGCTCCGGCATCTCGTTGGCCCAGACGCCGAAGCCCGACTTGGCGTCATAGGCGTCACCGCTCTTCTTCGCACCCGTGATGGTGACGTCGGTCAGGATCGTGTCCTTGACCGGGAACTGCGGCTGCCCTCCCACGTAGTTGGTCTGGAACATGATCCCGCTGTACGTCGGGTCGACGATGTCCACATCGTTGATCCGGATGCCCTGGAACACCTTGGAGGCGGAGAACAGCCAGATCCCCGGGAACGTCTGGCCGTTCCAGAAGTGGCCGCCGGTCCGCTCCAGGGTGATGTTCTCCAGGGTGGTCGGATCGGTGCCGAAGCCGTTCATCGCGTAGCCGAAGTCCAGTGAGCTGACCGTGACTCCGGCGTAGACGAGGGTGTCGGCCACCCTGATGTTGCGGAAGGTGTTGTCGTAACCGCCGTAGACGGCCACCCCCGCCGCGCGCCAGGTGAGCAGCGAGGTGAGGTTCTCGAAGACGTTGTTCTTCTCGTCCGCGCCCCCGGCGTCGATCGCCGAGAACAGGGCGAAACTGTCGTCCCCGGTGGCCCGTGACTCGTTGTTGGTGACGTGGTTGTCCGTACTGCCGTTGGTCATGTTGACGCCGTCGGCGTAGGTGTCGCGGATCCGGGAGTTCCTGATGGTGACGCGGTCGGTGTTGGCGCCCCAGTAGAGGCAGACCGTGTGTTCGTCCCAGATGTTGTCGATGGTGATGTCGGAGACGTTCGAGAAGTCGAAGACCTTGCCGGGGCCGTCGATCCGCGAGGTGTAGTTCCCGAAGTAGGCGAAACCGGCGAACGAGGAGCCGTTGGCCGTCGCCTCCGCCCGGAAGCCGATATCGGTGTTCTCCTGCGACGAGGGTGCGCGGAACCGGGTGAACCAGGGTCCCGCGCCGACCACCCGGACGGCCTTTCCGTACACCTGGAACTTGCTGGACGTCTCGTAGTCACCGGCCGGCAGATAGACACCGGTCAGCTTGCCCGTGGTGTCCATCCGCACCTTGTCCAGCGCGTTCTGCACATCCTGCTGGGAGAAGCCGGCCGGGACGGTGTACGCGGCCGGGTCCGGGTTGGGGGCCGCCACGGCCTGCTCGGTGTTGATGAAGTCGATCGCGTACGTGGAGGTGTTGGCGGCGTCCTTCTGGAGCTTGATCCGGTGGCCGGCCGGGACGGTCATGCCGAGGAGGACGCTCGCCTCGTCGTAGATGTGGCGGGGGGCGCCGGACCCCGGATCGTTCCCGGGACCGGTCTCCGCGCCGTACAGCCAGGCGTACTTCGACGTGAGGTCGACGGCCTTGAGGAAGGTGCCGTCCACATAGAGGTCGAGGGTGGTGTCGATGCCGCCACCTGCCGGGGCGTCCGGGACGGAGAACCGGGTGACCAGGGTGTTGGTACTGGATTTCGTGGTGAACTCGACCGACATTCCGGTGCTGTTGAGCGTCACCGCCTTGCGGCCCGACGCCTCGCCCGCCAGGTCGCCCACGGTGCGGTTCGGTCCGACGACCTCGGCGCCGCCGGCCAGGACACCGTCCTCGGCCTCGTAGCTGTCGTACGGCATGTCGGCGCCGCGCCCGACGAACAGCGACTGTGTGGTGGTGTTGTTGCCCCGCTTGACCGGCAGTTCGTTGGCGTCGTCCGCGATCACGGTCTTCACCTGGTAGGTGCCGTTCACCGCGGTCCAGCTGCCGAGATCCACCGGGGGAGCGGTGTCGCCCGCCGCGATGGTCCCGGAGTGCGAACCGGTGAGGGTCTTGACCGTGGCGCCCTTGGAGTCGGTCACGGTCAGGGTGATGTCATGGGCACCCGGTGCCGAGGCGGCCGTGCCCTGGTTCTTGACCGCCACCGAGAACTTCACGGTGTCCCCGGCGGAGGCGGAGCCCGGCGACCAGCTGACCGGCGACGCCACCAGGTCGGAGCTGGAGACCGGCTTGACCACCAGCGGGGAAGGGCTGGTGAAGGTGTTGTTGCCCTCGTCGGTCTCGACGACCTTGTTCCCCGGGTCGACCTCGGCGCTCAGCGGGTAACTGCCCGCGTCCCGTGCACCGATGGAGCCGGTGACGGTCTTCGACTCACCGGCGGCGAGTGCGGGGACCGGTGCCGTGCCAGCCTTGGTGCCGCCCAGGCTGAAGTTCAGGTCCGTGGCGGCCGACGCCTGGGTGCCGCTGTTGGTGACGGTGGCCGAGAGGCTGATGGAGTCGGACTCGACCGGAGCGGCGGGGGACGAGGTGATCCTGGTGACCTGGAGGTCGGGGTTGGGGGCGGGGACGCCCATGACCTGGAACTCCGCGATCTGGCCCGCGGCGGAACCGGTGTTGGAGGTGATCTTCAGCTGGACCTCGGCGACCCGCGCCGTCACCGGGATGGTGACGGTGTTCTGGCTCGACGGGTCGAAGGTGTAGTCCTTGGCCGCTGCGATGCTCGTGAAGGAGGTGGCGCTCTGCTCACGTCCCAGCACCTGGATGTTCTGGGTCCGGGTGGCCCAGGAGCTGTCCGGATTGAGCTTGAGCACGACCGAGTCCACATCGGCGTTGGCGCCGAGCTTCACGGTCAGCGTGTTCGGGTAGCTGCCGCCGGCGCCTTCCCAGTAGGTGCTGGTCCGGCCGTCGTTGGCGTTCTCGGCGGCGAAGGTGAAGACGGTGGAGGACGCGCTGATCGGCTTGGACCGGGCCAGATCGGAACCGCTGCCGGTGGTGCCGGGGCGGGTGACGGTGTTGCTGTTGCCCGAGACATTGCCCGCCGCGTCATGGGCGCGTACGTAGTAGGAGACCGTGGTCCCGGCCGGCCTGCTGTCGGTGTACGTGGTCACGTCCCCGGCGACGGACTTGGCCGGTTCGCCGTTGGCGTAGATGTCGTACCCGGTGACCTTCACATTGTCGGTGGAGGCGCCCCAGGTCAGCTTGATCTCACCGGCGGACGGCTGGGTGAAGGCCAGATCCGACGGTGCGGTCGGCGGCTCGGTGTCTCCCGTACTGCTCTTGCGGGTCACGGTGTTGCTGTTGCCCGACTGGTTGCCGGCGGCGTCATGGGCCCTCACGTAGTAGGCGACCGTCGTACCGGCCGGCTGGGTGTCGGTGTACGTGGTCACCTCGCCCGCGACCGATGAGCGCAGCTCGCCGTTGGCGTAGATGTCGTACCCGGTCACCCCCACCGCGTCGGTCGAGGCCCGCCAGTCCAGCTTGATCTGCCCGCTTGTGGGCTCGGTGTACGCGAGGCCCTGCGGGGCGGTCGGCGCCGTCACATCGCCGGTCGCGGGACCGTAGATCTCCAGCTCCGACAGCTGGCCCGCGTGCTGGACGGAGTTGGCGGTGACCAGGACCCGTACGTACCGCGTGGTGGTGGCGTCGAAGGAGAGCGTCGCCGCCTGTCCGCCCGCAGCGTCGAAGGTGTAGTCCCTGGACGCGGTCAGATCCGTGAAGTCCTTGTTGTCGGTGCTGCCCTGGATCTTCAGTGTCTGGGTGCGTGACCCCCAGCCGTCCGGCAGCCGCAGGACGACCTGGTTCACCCGCACGGCGGCGCCGAGGTCGGCCTGGACCCACTGCGGAAGGGCGTTGTTCCTGCTCTCCCAGTAGGTGGCCCGGTTGCCGTCGTTCGCCCGGTCCGCCGTGTACGTCTCGGTGGAGCTGCTGGCCGTCAGGGTCCGGCCGAGGGCGAGATTGCCCGTGGAGTCGGAGGCGTCGGCGCCGTGGACCTCCAGCTCGGAGAGCTGTGCCTTGGACCAGCCGGAGTTGGCGGTGATGTCGATGCGTACGTAGCGGGCCCGGGTGGCCGGGAAACCGACCGTCACCGTGTTGCTGTCGGCGGGGCCGAAGGTGTGGGCCGCGGACGCGGCGAGGGTGCTGTAGCCGGTGCCGTCCGTGCTGCCCTGCACCGAGAAGGTCTCGCTGCGGCTCTCCCATCCGGCCGGCAGCTTCAGTACGACCTGGTCGACCCGGGCGGTGGTACCGAGGTCGGCCTCCACCCACTGCGGGAAGGAGCTGCTGGAACTCTCCCAGTAGGTACTGGGATCGCCGTCGGTGATGTGGGCCGCTCCGTACTCCGCCGCCGCACCGGAGGCGCGGGCCGGACGGCCGGCTGCGAGGTCGGGTCCGCCTGCGGCCGTGGCGGACAGGGCCGGCAGTCCGAGCAGCAACAGGGCTGTCGCGAAGGCGGCCGTCAGGGCCCGCCAGCTGCTTCTGTGACGCGTCATCTACTGTCCCCATACTCGTGGAGTTCGAGTTTTTGCGTTCAATTGTTGGAGAATTGCAGAGACTTGTACGCAGGTCTACAGGTCCGACCGAAGTAATCGACGGGTGCATGTCAGAGCAGGGGTGTCGCGGAGATCACAACTCCGCTTCTTTGCATGGCTGTTGGGCGGGGCTGGTGGCCCGCTCTACTGGAGCGTGTGGACGGCCGCGGCGAAGAGGGCGGGCATCCGGGATGCGGTGGGTACGACGAGGCCCGCGGTCAGTGGCCGGCCGCTGAAGGACAGCAGGGCCCCGGTGAGCAGCCGGTGACGCCGGGTCAGGCGCTGCCAGGCGGCCTCGTAGCCGGCGGGCCGCCCGGCGGCCAGACAGCGCACCGCAGCCCCGGCGGTCGCCAGGGCCAGGGCGATCCCCTCCCCGGTGAGGGCGTCGACGTACCCCGCGGCGTCCCCGACGAGGAGCACCCGCCCGGCGACCCGGCGCCGCACCCGCTGGCGCAGCGGCCCCGCGCCGCGCACGGTGCTCGCGTGCGGCCCGCGCAGCGCCGCGTGGAGAGCCGGGAACCCGGCCAGGTGCTCGTCGTAACCGCGGCGGCTGCGGCTGAGCACCGCGACCCCGACCAGATCGTCACCGACGGGCGTCACATACGCCTCGCCCCGCGCCGACCAGTGCACCTCCACGAAGTCGGTCCACGGGGCGCACCGGTAGTGGCGGCGCAGCCCGTACCGGCCGGGGGAGCGGCCGGGCAGATCGAGCCCGAGACGGCGGCGCAGCGGGGAGTGCAGACCGTCGGCGGCCACCAGCCAGCGCGCGGTGAGCCCGGCCGCGGTGACGGCGCCGGCGCTCTGGCGCACCTCCCCGACCTTGCCGTCGACCATCCGTACGCCCAGCTCACGGGCGCGCTCGTGCAGCGCCGTGTGCAGCACGGTGCGGCGGATCCCCAGACCCGTGCCGCCCCGGAACGCCGCGTCGGCGCTGTGCCTGCCGTCGAGATAGCGGATGCCGCGCAGCTCCCGGCCTTCCGCGGCCACCCCCAGCGCACGCAGCGCGGCCACGCCGCCGGGCATGACACCCTCTCCGCAGGCCTTGTCCACCGGAGAGGTCCTGGGCTCCACGACGACGGCCTCCAGACCGGCCAGCGCGGCATGGATCGCGGTGGCGAGCCCGGCGGGGCCACCGCCCGCCACCAGTACGTCGATCACGCCGTGACGTCTCCCGCCGAGGTGTCGCGCGCCGGAGTGTCTCCCGCCGGGGTGGACAGCCCCGTGACGTCTCCCGCCGGGGCGGACGCCGGGCCCGGCCCCGCAGTCCCGCAGCCCGCCAGTGCCGCGTTCTCACAGCGGATACGGACGGTCAGCAGTACGGCATTGAGCACGGTGAACGCCGACGCGGTGAGCCACGCAGTGTGCACCAGCGGCAGCGCCACCCCCTCGGCGACCACCGCCACATAGTTCGGATGCCGCAGCCAGCGGTAGGGGCCACCCTGTACGAGCGGCAGACCGGGAACGACGATCACCCGGGTGTTCCAGCGGGGCCCCAGCGTCCTGATGCACCACCAGCGCAGCGCCTGGGACGCCACCAGCACGCCGGCCATCGGCCACCCGAGCGCGGGCAGGAACGGCCGCCCGCCCAGCCAGGCCTCCGCCACACACGCGGCGAGCAGCCCGGTGTGGAGCGCGACCATCGCCGGATAGTGCCCCTGACCGGCGACGGTCGCCCCGCGCGCCCTGCTCCAGCGCTCGTTGCGCCGGGCGACGACGAGTTCGGCGATGCGCTCGGCGGCGACAGCGGCCACCAGCAGCACGTACCAGATCATGGGTCATCCTCCGCATCACTGCGTAATCGGGATCGGCGGACTACCAGCGCAGCAGGACCAGTTCGCAGCAGAAGCCGGGGCCCATCGCCAGCAGCAGCCCCGGTGTGCCCGGCGGCGGAGGGTCCGTGGCCAGGGTGTCGCGCAGCACGTGCAGCACCGATGACGAGGACAGGTTTCCGACGTCGGCGAGGTGGCGCCAGGTGACGCCGAGCGCGTCGTCGGGCAGCCCCAGCGCATCGGTGACGGCCTCCAGCACCTTGGGCCCGCCCGGGTGGCAGACCCAGGCGGTCACATCCTCGGGCTTGAGCCCGTGACCGGCGAGGAAACCCGTGACGTCCGCGGCGAGGTGACGGCGGACCACATCCGGCACGGACGGGTCGAGCACCACCTGGAAGCCGGAGCCGCTGATGTTCCAGCCCATGACGTGTCCGGTGTCGGGGTAGAGCCTGCTGCGGGTGTCCACGACGGCAGGCCCCGGCCGCTCCCGCTCCCCGGCGGCGTGGTCGGCGCCGCGGACCACCACGGCCGCGGCGCCGTCCCCGAAGAGGGCGGTGGCGATCAGATTGGCCATCGAGCTGTCGTCGCGCTGGAAGGTCAGGGAGCACAGCTCGACGGAGAGCAGCACCGCGACCTGGTCCGGGTGGCCGAGCAGATAGTCGTGGGTGCGGGCCAGCCCGGCCGCGCCGCCCACGCAGCCGAGCCCGAAGAGCGGCAGCCGTCTGACATCGGGGCGCAGCCCGAGCCGCCCGGCCAGCCGGGCGTCGATCGAGGGGGTGGCGATTCCGGTGACCGAAGTGAAGACCAGCAGGTCCACGTCCTCGGGGTGCAGCCCCGCCGCGTGCAGCGCGCCCCGGACCGCCTTGGCGCCTAGCTCCGTCGCACCGGTGATGAACGCGTCGTTGGCGGCGCCGAATCCGTCCAGCTTCTCGTACGCTTCGAGCGGCAGCGTCATATGGCGGGTGCGGACCCGGGAGCTGCGGTGCAGCCGGTCGAGGACCCGCCGGTCGGCGCCTTCGGGCAGACAGACGCGGGCCACCATGTCGGTGATCTCGTGCTGGGCGTGGCGGTGCGGTGCCAGCACACCGTGGACGGCTGCGATCCGGGTCATAGGTTCTCCCGCCTCGGGGATGACGTGCCCTGCATTGCAGCATCCCTGCCCCCGGCCGGGCTTTCGACACCCTGGCCGCCGCCCCGCCGCCCTCCGCCGATTCCCCCGTACGCGTGGAGTGCGCGCGCAACCGTGGCGCGGGGGCGACGGCGCCTACGATCGGCGGGTGGGAACCCCCGAGCAGCCCCTGGCAGACCGACCCGCCGCCCGGCGGGGCGGAGTTGTGGCCGCCCTCGCCGGATCGTGCCACCCGGGCCCGGTCGTGGCGGTCACCGCGCTGCTGGCGGCTCTCGCGGTGACCGCCGGGCAGAGCCCCGGGCGCTCGGTGCTGACCACCGCCGCCGTGCTCACCGGGCAGCTCTCCGTGGGCTGGTGCAACGACGCGGTGGACGCGCGCCGGGACACCGCGGCCGGGCGCGACCGCAAGCCGCTGGCCGACGGCACGGTCGGGGTACGCACCGTATGGGCCGCCGCGTTCACCGCGCTGGCGCTCTGCGTACCGCTCTCGTTCGGCTGCGGCCCGTGGGCGGGCGCCGTGCATCTGACCGGGGTCGCCCTGGCCTGGGGGTACGACCTGGGGCTCAAGGCGACCGTCTGGTCCTGGCTGCCGTACGCGGTGGGCTTCGGGGCACTGCCCGCCTTCGTCGCGCTCGGACTGCCCGGACAGCCGCCGCCCGTCTGGTGGATCGTCACCGCGGGCGCCCTGCTGGGGATCGGCGCCCATCTCGGCGATGTGCTGCCCGATATCCGCAGCGACCTGGAACTCGGAGTGCGCGGCTGGCCGCACCGGCTCGGGCCCGGCCGCGCACGGCTGCTGCTCCCGGTCCCGCTCGCCGCCGCGTCCGCCGTCCTCGTCCTGGGACCCGCCGGGGCGCCGTCCGGCCGGGCGCTGGCGGCGCTCGCCGCCGCGACCGCGGCCGCCGTCGCGGGGACCCTGCTGGGGCGCCGCCGGGAGCGGGCCGCGTTCGCCGCCGCGGTGGCCGTCGCCGCGGTCGATGTGGCGCTGCTGCTGTTCAGCGGCGCCACCATCGTCTGAGCGCACCCGTCGGCACCGCCGTCCGCAGGAGCGCAGGTCTTTCGGACACCGGCTTCCGGGTCAGCGCCGCATCCGCCGTCGCAGCAGCCAGAGCGAGGCGGAGAGCGAGACGAGCAGCGCCCCGACCGCGGCGAACCCGCCCACTGTCGACGCCTTCTTGATCGTGGAGTGGTGGCTCACCGCCGGCGAACCAGCGGGGCCCAGCTGCCCCGCGTCCGGCTGCCCCGCGTCCGGCTGCTCGGGTCCCGTAGCCGTCACGGTGGTGGTCCTCGCGATGGCCGGGCGCAGCGAGCCGGTCGGCCGCACTTTGCCGGACGCCTCGAAGCCCCAGTCGAGGAGAGCGCGCGCGTCCTCGTAGACACTGCTGTCCTGAGGGTTCATCACCGTCACGATCAGCGTGTGGCTGCCCCGGTGCGCCGCAGCGATCAGGGTGTTGCCCGCCTTCGCCGTGTAGCCGTTCTTGACACCGATGAGACCCGGATAGGGGCTCACGTCCCGGGAGCCGACCAGCAGGCGGTTGGTGTTCCGGACCTCGAAGGGCGCACCGGCCCGGCCGGAACTGTCGAGCCCGCCGGGGAACTCGGTACTGCTCATCGAGCAGTAACGGGCGAACGCCGGGTCGCCCAGACCGGTGCGCCCGAAGACCGCGAGATCGAAGGCCGACGAGTACTGGCCGGGGATGTCATCGCCGTCCGGCGACATGACCCGGGTGTCCTCGGCCCCCAACTGGACGGCCCGCCTGCGCATCTCGTCCCTGGTCTTCCGCCACCCGCCGTTGAGCGAGGCCAGCACGTGCACCGCGTCGCCGCCCGGACTCAGGAAGACCCCGCGCCACAGGTCGTCCACCCGGTAGGCGCGCCCCTCGGCCACCCCGATACGGCTGCTTCCCTTGCCGACGCCCGCCAGGTCCGCCCTGGTCACGGTATGCAGCAGCCGCGGGGGCAGATGTGGCAGCACGGTGAGGGCGAAGAGCGTCTTGAGCGTGCTGGCCGGGGGGAGACGGCGGTGGGCGTCCTTGGACGCCAGCACATCGCCGGTGGTCGCGTCGGCGACCACCCAGGACAGCGCCGAGACCTGGTCCGGCAGCGCCGGGGCGCGGGACCCGCTCTCCCTCGTACTGCCGGGCGGCCGCTGGCCGGGGTGCGGGGCCAGCGCGGCACTCGGAGCGATCGAGGTGACGCCCGCCGCCAGCACCACAGCTCCGGCGCAGAGGCTCTGCAAGACTGGTCTGAAGATCATTCAGTTACGGTAAAAACACGGAACGTTGCCCGCATCTCAGGCGAACCCGGAGGAGACCGAACGGCCGACACCCCGGCCGCCGCGTGCCCGGACCCGCTCCGGAGGCGCCCGGCCGGTGCGGCTGGCCTGTCCGGCGCAATCCGACGCCCCGTTGGAGTGGCCGGACTCGCCAGATCGCGGTGGTCCGGCCTACGGTGTTCCGGCAGCGGTGTGCGTCCCGCACCGGACGTGCGGCCGCTGCAGAGACAGGTCCGTGCGCGTGTCCCCTTGCCGCGCACCCCTGTTGGCCGCAGCCCGGTTGCCGCAGGGCTCCCGCACCGGACTGCCGCCGCGGTCCTGTACGAGCATCGTGTGCCCGGAGGTCTCCCCATGCGCTTGACGAGTATCGGGTCTGCCGCCCTGCTGAGCGCCGCCGTGCTGTCCCTGGCCGCCCCGGCCGCGGCGGCGGGCGACGCCGGCGGGGCCCCGCCTTTCGGGCCCACCGTGTCACCGGGCTCGGTCGCTCCCGGCGGTACGGTCACCCTCGGTGCCACGGGCTGCCGGGAACCGGGCGTCACCGTCTCGTCCGGCGTGTTCGGCCCGGTCACCCTCCGCCACGGGCATCCCGCGACCGTCGTCGTGGACCCGGAAGCCGCGACCGGAAAGCGGTACGACGTGACCTTCGCGTGCGGAGGACAGCGGCGGAGCACCCCGCTGGAGCTCTCCGGCACCCCGGACAAGCGGATCAGGGCGGTCCTCAGCGGCTCGCTCACCGATATGGACACCACCGAGCTGGTCGCGGGCGGTGTCCTCATCGCGGCGGCGCTCGGCGTGGTCCTCCAGCTGCGCCGCCGCTCCTCCCACGGCGCACCCTGACCGGGCCTGGCCGCGGCCCCGGCGACGCACCCGCCGCCGGGGCCGCGGGTGTCAGTGGCTCCGGCACTCCGCCCTGATCAGCTGCGCGGCGTAGCGCGCGTCGAGGGCGGGGCTGCTGAAGCTGTCCGGATGCGCGCACATCCGGGCGCGGCCCGCTGCCGTGGTCCCCTTCCAGCTGAGCCGTACGGTCTGCTCGGTGAACGCGCGCCGGTCGTACGGAGGCGGATTGGTGTCACCCTCCGTACGTGATGCCTCCGCCGACGAGGCCCCCGCGCCTGTACGGGAGGCTTCCGGGGACGTGGCTTCCGTCCCCGAGGCCTCGGTACGCGAAGTCTCCGCATGCGAAGTCTCCGACCGGGGAGCCGACGGCTTCGCGGACATTGGCCGGACGTCGTCGCCCGGGGTGATCGCAGCTGCGGTGAGGGTGGCGCACAGGGCTGCCGTGGCGAGCGCGGTACGCATCAGGGCGGAGTGCATGGCGGAACTCCTTCGGCTCGTCGGATGCGGTGTCGGGGCGAGCCGCCCTGGGGCCGGCTGCGGCGGTCCTCACGCGGCCCGTACGGCGACGGCGACGGGAAAATCAGTCCTGCCGACGGCGGTGTCGCTCTGCCGGAACGGGGAGGCGAAGGGCAGAGCCTGCCAAAGCCGTTCCAGGATGGGCGCGGTGCGCGGGCCCCGCAACCGGGTGCCTTTCCGGAGCCGAAATGCCTGGTGGGCGGGGCGCCGGGCAGCCGCTGCCCGGTTCGGTCAAATGACAGGTATGAAGCGTTCAACAATGGTTCAACCTCTTACCAAGACTTGCGGACCGCCCGGAGGGGGCCGGACCGCGGTGGGCCGGTGGAGCGCCACATCCCAACAGCGGTTATGCCGTACCGTACCGCTCCGGACACGCTCAGTGGCCGATATTCGGGACACTGTTCCGCTTGCGTCGGGCGTACGGTTTTCAACAGAAAGTTGATCTAGCGCCAATACCCCCTTCTCCGGGGGTATCTGGCCAATTCGCCATGTCCTCAAGGGAGTAGACATGTCTGCGGCGGAACAAGCGGTGCAGGCAAGGAGCCGGACGCCGCTGCGGCTCGGACAAGTGCAACTGCGGGGCATCGCCCAGGTGACCCTCAGCGCCAATCCGTGGACCGGACTGCTGTTCACCGTCGCGCTGTTCGCCGAAGGCTGGCGTACCGGTGTGTACGGCCTGCTCGGCGCGGGTGTGTCCGCCGCGACCGCGGCCCTGCTCGGCGCCGACCGGGGCAATATTGTCAAGGGGCTTGACGGCTACTGCGGTTGCCTCACCGGTCTCGCCCTCCTCGTCACGTTCGGCTCGTCGGGACGTACCGTCCTGCTCACGGTCCTCGGTGCGGCGGTCTGCCCGGTGCTGAGCGCAGCGGCCGGCCGTATCTTCGGGCGCGTCGGCCTGCCCGTGCTGACCGCCCCGTACTGCCTGGTCGCCGGCGCCCTGGTGACCGCGCTGCCGACGGCCCCCGCCGCGGCCGGCGCCACCGCGCGGGTCGGCGGGTTCACCACGCTGTCCGCGGCGGACGCCGGGCGGGCGTTCTGCGACAACATCGGACAGGTCTTCTTCCTCGACAAGTGGTACGCGGGCCTCATCCTGCTCGTCGGGCTCCTCATCACCTCGCGGGCCGCCGCCGTCGCGGCTGCCGCCGCCTCGGCCCTCGCGCTGCTGACCGCCTGCGCCGCCGGGCTCCCGGCCGACCGGATCGCCCAGGGCCTCTACGGCTACAACGGGGTGCTCTGCGCCATAGCGCTGGCCGCCACCTTTCTGACCCTCACCCGGTGGACCGCCGGTTACGCCGCACTCGCCGTCGTGGCATCGGTCCCCTTCACCGCCGCCTGGGAGGCGTTCACCCGGCCGTCCGGCGGATCCCCCTTCACCTGGCCGTTCGTAGTGACGACCTGGCTCTTCCTCGCGGCGGGTCCAGCGCTGGGCCGGCCCGGCATCTCATTCGAGAAAGCAGAGTGACGCCATGAATCTCTCCCCACGCGAAATCGACAAACTCCACGTCTACGTGGTGGCCGACCTGGCCCGCCGCCGCAGGGCGAGGGGGACCAAGCTCAACTACAGCGAGGCCGCCGCGCTGATCACCGAAGCCGTCCTGGAGGCGGCCCGCGACGGCCACACCGTCGCCGAGTGCATGGAGCTGGGCCGCAAGATCGTCACCCAGGACGACGTGATGCCCGGAGTGCGCGAGATGCTCACCGTCCTCCAGGTCGAGACGGCGTTCGTCGACGGCACGAAGCTGGTCACCTGCCACGACCCGATCAGCGCCTGAACCCCGAAGCCTGAACCACCGAGGAGACAGAGATGTCGGGCGGAGCCCACTACCTCTACGGGGACGACCCCGTGGAGATCAACGCCAACCGGGCCACGGTCAGGCTCACGGTCGCCAACACCGGCGACCGCGCCGTCCAGGTCGGGTCGCACTACCACTTCTTCGAGATCAACCGCGCGCTGCGCTTCGACCGTGAGGCCGCCTTCGGGATGCGCCTGGACATCCCGTCCGGCACCGCCGTGCGTTTCGAGCCCGGCGACAGCCGCGAGGTCGACCTGTGCGCCTTCGGCGGCGGCGGGCGGCTCGTCGGATTCGCCGGACTCGTCAACGGGGGCCTGTCGGCGCCCGACACCAAGCGCAACGCGCTGCGCCGCGCGGCCGAACTGGGATTCACCCGTGCCGGCGACGCCGCCGGCCAGGACAGCGCCGCCGGCCAGGACAGCACAGGGAACACGCCCGGCGCCGAGAGCACCGCGGGCACCGAGGGGACTCAGCACTGATGGCGATCATTCCGCGCAAGCAGTACACCGACCTGTTCGGCCCCACCGTGGGCGACCGGTTCCACCTCGCCGACACCAATCTGGTCGTCGAGGTCGAGTACGACCACAACGCCGGTTCGTACGGGGAAGAAGCCGTCTACGGCGGTGGCAAGGCCATCCGTGACGGCATGGCCCAGGACCCCTCCGCGCTCAACCGCGAGGGCGCCCTCGACCTGGTCATCACCAACGTCGTGGTCATGGACCCGGTGCTCGGCGTCGTCAAGGGTGACATCGGGGTCCGCCACGGCCTGATCGTCGGGGTCGGCAAGGCCGGCAACCCGCAGCTCCAGAACGGTGTGGACCCCAAGCTCATCATCGGCCCCGGCACCGAGGTCGTCTCCGGCGAACACCTCGTCGCCACCGCCGGCGGTGTGGACACCCACATCCACTTCATCTCGCCGCAGCAGGCCGAGGAGGGCCTGTCCAACGGCATCACCACCTTCTTCGGCGGCGGCACCGGGCCGACCGACGGCTCCAACGGCACGACCTGCACCCCCGGCCCGTGGAACATCCACCGGATGCTGGAGGCCGTCGAGGACCTGCCGGTCAATGTGGGCCTGCTCGGCAAGGGCAACGGCAGCCAGCCGGAAGCCCTCCGCGAGCAGATCGAGGCGGGCGCGGCCGGTCTCAAGGTGCACGAGGACTGGGGCGCGACCCCCGCCACCATCGACACCGCCCTCAGCGTCGCCGACGAGCACGACGTACAGATGGCCATCCACACCGACACCCTCAACGAGGGCGGTTTCTTCGAGGACACCCTGTCCGCGATCGACGGCCGGACCATCCACACCTTCCACACCGAGGGAGCGGGCGGCGGCCACGCCCCCGACATCATCCGGGTATCGGGCGAGGCCAACGTCCTGCCCGCGTCCACCAACCCGACGCTTCCGTACACGGTCAACGCGGTCGACGAACTGCTCGACATGGTGATGGTCTGTCACCACCTGTCCCGCGACATCCCCGAGGACGTCTCGTTCGCCGACAGCCGGGTGCGCGCCGAGACGATTGCCGCCGAGACCGTCCTGCACGACCTCGGCGTGATCAGCATCTTCTCCTCCGACTCCCAGGCCATGGGCCGGGTCGGCGAATCGTTCGTCCGGGCCTTCCAGACCGCGCACCACTGCAAGGAACTGCGCGGCCCGCTGGCCGAGGACAGCTCCCGCAACGACAACGCACGTGTGCTGCGCTATCTCGCCAAGCTGACCATCAACCCGGCCATCGCCGTCGGCGCGGCCGACGTGATCGGATCCCTGGAGCCGGGGAAGATCGCCGACATCGTGCTCTGGCCGATGCACTCCTTCGGCGCCAAGCCCAAGCTCGTCATCAAGGGCGGCATGGTCAACTGGGCGCTGATGGGCGACCCCAACGCCTCGCTGCCGACGCCGCAGCCCGTCTACTACCGCCCGATGTTCGGTACGTACGGCCGCGCCAAGCAGCGGACGTCGGTCACCTTCATGTCCCAGTCCTCCATCGCCGCGGGCGTCCCCGGCGAACTGGGCCTCCAGCGGCGGATCGAGCCCGTGCAGCGCTGCCGGACCATCGGGAAGCAGCACATGGTGCGCAACGACGCGCTGCCGCGTATCGAGGTGGACCCGGAGACGTACAAGGTCACCGTCGACGGCGAACCCGCGACGATCGAACCCGCCGAGCGGCTCCCGCTCAACCACCTCTTCTACATCGTCTGACCGGTCCGGCGGCCGCCCCCGGCGGCCTGACCACAGCGGACCACCCCTCGTACGAACGGAGCCCCGGCATGAACGACCCGATGCCCACGGCCGCACTGCTGACCGGGCTCCAGCTCACCGACTCGGCCTTCCCCAGCGGCTACTACACCCTCTCCCACGGTCTGGAGGGCTTCCAGCAGGCCCGCGCGGTGACCCCGCGCAGCCTGCCGGAACTCCTCCACGATCTGCTGCGCCACAGTGCGGGGCCGTCCGACGCCACCGCCCTGGCCCTCGCCCACCGCGCGGTCACCGCGGGCGACTGGGCGGAGCTGACGGCGGTCGAGGAGCGGCTGCACGCCACCAAACTGGGCCGGGAGGCCCGGCAGGCCTGTGTCCGCACCGGGCGGCAGCTGCTCGACCTGGCGGCGGAGGTGTACGGAACCCCGGAGATCGAGCGGTACCGCACCCTCTACCGGGACGGCGCCGTACGCGGCTGCCAGCCGGTCGTCGCCGCCGCTGTCCACGCGGGCAACGCGGTCACCGTACGGCAGGCGGTCACCTGCGAACTGTTCGCCTTCGCGGCCAGTTTCGTGGGGGCCGCCCTGCGGCTGCGGCTCACCGACCACCGCCAGGCGCAGGTCGTACTGCACCGGGCGGCGTCCGTGATCGAGGAGACCGCAGAGGCCGCCCTGGAGCGCGAACTCGCCGACATCGGCGGCTTCGTCCCGGTGGCGGACATCATGGCCGGCCGCCATGAGCGGGCGGAGGCACGGCTGTTCGCCAGTTAGGCGGAGCCATCCGCCGACAGGACACCACACCAGAGAAGGATCACCATGCACGACCCCATGCAGGCCCGGCACCACCACAGCCACGACGACGAACTCCTGCGGCGCCCCAAGGACGGCGTACTGCGGGTGGGGATCGCGGGACCCGTCGGTTCGGGGAAGACGGCTCTGATCGAGGCGCTCGTCCCCGTACTGTTCGCACGCGGCCGCACCCCCGCGGTCATCACCAACGACATCTTCACCAGCGAGGACGCCGCCCATGTCCGCCGCACCCTCGACGGGATCCTCGACGCGGACCGGATCGTCGGTGTCGAGACCGGGGCGTGCCCGCACACCGCGGTCCGTGACGACCCGTCGATGAACCAGGCGGCGGCCGACGAACTCCTGGAGCGCCACCCCGACGTGGACACGCTGCTCTTCGAGAGCGGCGGCGACAACCTGACGCTCACCTTCAGCCCGGCCCTGGTCGACCTCTTCCTGTTCGTCCTGGACACCGCCGAGGGCGACAAGATGCCGCGCAAGCGGGGCCCGGGGATCACCGAGAGCGAACTGCTCGTCATCAACAAGGTCGACATCGCCCAGTACGTACGGTGCGACCTGGAGGTCATGGAGTCGGACGCGCGCAAGGTCCGGGAGGGGCGGCCCGTGGTGCTGACCAACTCCCTGACCGGCGACGGCCTCGACACCATCGCCGACTTCATCCTGGCCCATGAGGCCGCCCAGGCGGCGGCCCCCGCATGACCACGGCGCCCGCGCGGCTGGACCCCGCGCACTACGAACCCCGGCGGACACCGGCCCGGCTGCTCGCCCTCGCCGGTCCGGCGGACACGCTGGCCGCCGGGCGCCCCGGCAAGGTCGGTCTGCTCGAACTGCGCTACGCGCGGGTCGGCGGCCGCACCGAACTCGTCGACCGCTACCAGAAGTCGCCGCTGCAGATCATGCGGCCGCTGTACATCGATCCGCACCGGCCCGATCTGCCGGTGACCTTTCTGATGTCGACCGGCGGCGGCATCCTGCAGGCCGACCGGAACCGGATCGACATCGACTGCGAGCCCGGCACCTCCGTGCACCTGACCACGCAGGCCGCCACCAAGGTGCACCGTATGGAGTTCGACCACGCGACGCAGCTGGTCAACCTGACGGTGGGGGAGGGCAGTTACGTCGAGTACCTGCCCGACCCGCTGATCCCGTACCGCGACGCGCGCTTCTACCAGCACACGGTGGTGACGGCCGATCCGTCGGCGACCGTACTCATCGGCGAGACGATCGCCGCCGGACGGCTGGCCCGGGACGAACGGCACGCCTACCGGATGCTCTTCAGCGACCTGGAGGTCCGGCGCCCGGACGGCACGCTGCTCGCGGCCGACACCGTACGGCTGGAACCGCACGGTCCGGGCGGCGTGACCGGGCCCGCGGTCTTCGCCGGTCATGACCTGATGGCATCGCTGTACGTACTCACCCCGCTGGCCCCCGCGGCCCTGGTCGCGGACACCCTGCACGACGCGCTGGAAGCCGCCGGCCTGGTCTTCGGTGTGAGTGTGCTGCCGGACGACACGGGGGCGTGGGTGCGGGTCATGGGCAGCGATTCCCCTGCCGTCACCCGTGCGCTGCGCGCCGCGTGGGACGCGGTGCGCCGCCTGCTGATCGGGGTACCGGCCCCGGACCTGCGCAAGACCTGAGTGGGCTAGGGGATGAGGCGCCGCTCCTTCGCCGCCGCGGGCCCTCACCGGGTAGGCCCTCACCGAGTAGGCGGCGCCGGGACAGGAACGGAAGGACGGCAGCAGGATGAACACGCACGACACCCACCCCACGGACCCGGACCCGGACGGACGGAGGACCGCGGTGCACGAGCAGGACCGGGCGCTTCTGGCCGCGGCCGGCCGGGGAGACACGGCGGCGGTGCGGGCCGCCCTGGCAGCCGGCGCGGGGCTTGAGGCCCGCGACCTGCACGGCCGTACCGCTCTGCTTCTCGCGTCCATCGGCGACCATGTCGAGGCCGCCCGCGCCCTGATCGCCGAGGGAGCCGACCCGGACGCCCAGGACGACCGTGACGACAGCCCTTGGCTGGCCACTGGTGTCACCGGGAGCGTGGCCATGATGCGGGTGCTGCTCCCGGCCGGCCCTGATCTGACCCAGCGCAACCGCTTCGGCGGGATCGCGCTGATCCCGGCGTCCGAGCGCGGCCACACCGACTACGTACGGGCCCTCCTGCGGGAGACCGCCATCGAGGTCGACCACGTCAACAGCCTCGGCTGGACAGCCCTGTTGGAGGCGGTGATCCTCGGCGACGGGGGACCGGCCCACCAGGAGATCGTCGGACTCCTGATCGCGGCCGGTGCCACGCCCGGCCTGCCGGACGGCGACGGGGTGACGGCCCTGCGCCATGCCGAGCAGCGCGGGTTCACCCGGATCGCCGACCTGCTCAGGGCGGCCGGGGGCTGAGACGGAGACGGCGCCCCCCGCCGGGGGGCGGGGCGGGATCCGCGCGGCCCCCCCCCCCCCCCC
>NZ_JBHYWP010000002.1:0-38280 GCF_042751845.1 Streptomyces sp. NPDC059398
GACTCAGGTCTCCTGGCGCCCCGCACGCGTGGTGGGGCAGGATCCGGTCCGGACCCGGTCAGGTCCGCGACCACTCCGCCCAGCCGGTCACCGCCGGTCTCAGCCCCAGTCCTCGTTGCCGTCCGGAGTGGCGACCACACCGGAACCGGAACCGGACACGGCACTGTCGGCCCGGACGGCCGCCGTCTGCCGGCCGTGGCCCTGCACCGAGTGGACCGCGGTGGCCGCGCCACCGAGAAGCACTCCGGTACCGACAAGGGTGACGAGGGTCCGCTTGGCCGAGGATCTCCAGCTGGGCTGCATGTCTCTTCTTCTCCCGTTGAGTAGGTCAGGGAGGGCGCCCGAACGGTGCGTGCCCCCCGATGAGCAGAACGTTAGGGAGCGGCGGTTTCGGTCCGCTATCAAAGCCGCTTCGCAGGGGCAGGTCCGGCGATATCGGATCTTTAACGTCAAGGTGCGGGGCGGTTTTCCTCCGCACGCGCGGAGGGATTCCGGGCTTCCCCGACGGCCCGGTACGGCCGACACTCAGAACCATGACGCCGCTGACCGCACCCGGCCGGGAGCCGGACACATCCGGAACCGCCGCCACCGGTGAGGCGACGGCCGAGTGCCGTATCTGGTCGCTGCCCCCGCTTTCCCGGCCCGCCGACTGGTTCCGCTTGCTGGACTCCGGCGAACTGGCGCGCTGCTCCGGCTTTCTGCGGGAGCGGGATCTCGCCCGCTTCGTCACCGGCCGGGTCCTCGCCAGGACCGCGCTCGCGCGGCTCTGCGGAACAGAACCGGAAGCGGTACGGCTGCGCACCCGCTGCCCCGGGTGCGGCGGCGCGCACGGCAAACCGCGGGCCCTGGGGGCCGCCGCCCGCTGGGAGTTGTCCCTCACCCACTCCGGCGACGTGGTCGCGCTCGGGGTCACCGACGGGTACCCGCTCGGGCTCGACGTGGAGCGGCTGGACGACCCGCGGCCGGGCCCGACCGGGACCACGACCGGGTCCGAGTCCGAGACCGGGATCGGGAGCGGATCCGGGACCGGGACCGAGACCGCTCTGCCGTGTGATTCCGGCCTGTCCCACGAGTCCGGCCTGTCCCACGAGTCCGGCCTGCCGCCCGGGTACGAGCTGGTGCTCACCGCGGCGGAACGCGCCGCCCTGCTGCGGCTGCCCCGGGAGGAGCGGGCCCGGGGTCTTCTGACGTACTGGACGCGCAAGGAGGCCGTCCTGAAGGCGACCGGCGAGGGGCTGAACACCCCGATGGACAGCTTCACGGTGTCCGCGCCGGACCGCGCCCCCGCCCTGCTCGGCCGGTGCGCGGACCTCCGCCCGCGCACCGCACTGGCCGATCTCGACCTGGGGCCCGGGTACCGGGGCGCGGTCGCCGTCATCGGCGCAGGCGCCGTACGGGTACGGATGCGCCCCGGCACGGAACTGATCGCGCCGCGCCGCTGACCGGGCTCGCTTCTCCTTCGATAACGAAAAGAAAACCCCGCTGGGTAGCTTCCTCTCATCGTGCTCGGCCCCTCCAGCGTGCCGAGCCAGCCGACCAGCGGAGGCATGGCGTGAGGTCAGAGATGTCACCGGTCACCACCGGCCCCCTCACCGAACTGGACCACCGGCTCGCCGAACTGGACAGGTCCCTCATCAGCCTGGCCCGGGAGCGGGTGGAGACCGCGTCCCGGCTCAGGGCCGCACGGCGGACGGCGGGTCTGCGGGAGTTCCAACTGGCCGATGAGAACGATGTGCTGAGTCGGTATCACGAGGCACTCGGCCAGCCGGGTACCGCCATCGCCCTGCACCTGCTCGCCATGAGCCGGGCCGGGCGGAGCCCCTCGGCCCTCGGCCGGTCCGCCGCAGCGGCTGCCTGATGCCTCTGTCGCCCGGGAGCGGGCCGGCTGCCTGCCGGTCCCTGCCGGGCTCACGGCGCTCAACCCCCACGAGAGGAAATTTCACCATGTCCACCTCTGTTTCGGGCTCCGGACGCATCCGGCTGCTGACCGGGCCGTTCCGGCCACGGACGTGGCGGCATGTGCTGTACGCGCTGGTGGCGGTCGGTCCCCTGCTGCTGTTCGTGCTCCCGTACGCCATGAAGTCCACCCAGGGCCACGGAGGCCAGCAGATGGGTGTGCTGGTCCTGCTGGTCATGCTGGTGGTGGTCGCCTTCATCGGGCCCATGGTCGAGCGGCTGCGCGCACAGCTGCTGCTCGGCGAGGACATCGGGCACCGCTCGGGCGTCGGCAGGGTCGGCCGAGGCCTCTTCTTCATGCTGGTCAACCTGCTGGTCAGCTCCCTCTCGTTCGCTCTCGTGGTGGGCTGGTTCATCGTGTCGGCGCGCAATCTGACGTACCCGATCTGGGGCTGGGCGCCCTACCCCGACCCGGCGTGGGGCGGCCCCAGCCCGGCCGGTGCGGTGGCGCTGCACTTCGCGGCGGGTGTGGTGGCCTTCTTCTTCGGCCCGTGGCTGATCATCGCCGTCACCAACTGGCAGGTACGGGTGGCCCGCAGCATCATCGGCAGCGGCTGAACGGGCCCGCCCCAGACGGCTCTGCCGTGCACGGCCCGCCGTACATGGCTCTGCCGTGGACGACTTCGCCGTACATGACTCTGCCGTACACGACTCTGCCCCCGGTGGTCGGTGATCACCGGGGGCAGCGTGCTGTGCCGCTCCTACGCCGCCCCGGCCAGGGTCATCCGGGGCTCGTGGGCGGTGGCCGCGCCGGGCCGGGCGGCGAGGTAGCGCAGTACGGCGAGCACCCTGCGGTTGTCGTGCCCGGTGCAGGGGATGCCGAGCTTGCCGAAGACGGCGGCGGCCCGTTTCTCCACGGTGCCGGGTGACACGTTCAGCCGCTGGGCGATCGCGCTGTTGGTGCGGCCCTGGGCCATCAGCTCCAGTACCTCCAGCTCACGGCGGCTCAGCGCCCCCAGCTCGTCCTGTGCCGTGTCCCCGGCCGCCAGCGAGCCCACGATCCGCGGGTCGACGACCGTGGCGCCCGCCGCCACCCGGGCCACCGTCTCCAGCAGGAACCCGGCGTCGTGGACCCGGTCAAGGAGCAGATACCCCACCCCGGCCCGGCTGCCCGAACCGGCGAACAGCCGGGCGGCGCAGCCGGGTTCGGGCGCAGCCGAGTAGACGAGCAGCCCGCCGAGCGGCCACCGGTGGCCGGCCGCGAGCACCGCCCGGATGCCGTCGTCCGTACGGGCGGACGGCAGGGCGGCGTTCGCGACCAGCACATCGGGCCGGTACGGGCCGGCCAGCGCGCTCAGCCCACCGGCGTCGCCGACGGCCTCCACCTGGTGGCCGCGGTCGGCGAGCACCTGGGCCAGTCCGGCCCGCAGCACGGCGGAGCCCTCGGCGATGACGATGCGCATGGGCGTCGGCCTTCTCTCGGTTCGGTGACGGGCGGCGGGGTATGCCGGGGGGCGTGCGTGCGGCGGGGGCGTGCGGCGGGGGTCAGTCGACGACGTAGCCGTCGGACGGCCGCACCGCCCGCGAACGGCGCAGATCGGTCAGGACGAAGCCGCGCCGCAGCCAGCGGTCCCGTCCGTCGTAGCGCGGCCGGAACGCGGTACGGCCGTGCACGGTGACGCGGTTGTCGACGAGGGCGAGGTCGCCCGGTTCGAGGTAGGCGGTCTGCGCGGTCAGGTCGAAGATCTCCTGGAGCTCGGTGAGCGCGTCGGCGGCCCGTCCGGTGAGCGGCCGGGTGGCCGCGAAGTCGACCCGTACGTCCGGGTCTTCGGGCGCCCCGGTCAGTACAGCGTGCGGGGCGGTGCCTCCTGCGGTGGACCCGAAGGAGGGCGGGGCCGCGGTCCTGAACTCGGGGCTGAACAGGGCCGCGCGGCCGTCCGGTGAGAGCAGCGGGAGCGCCTGCCTGACACAGGCGGTGCGCAGGCCCGCGACCCGTTCGTGGTCCGCCCGCAGGCAGAGCAGCATGACGAAGTCGGGCAGGTGCGGGTGGAAGGCGTTCTCGGTGTGGAAGGTCAGCAGCACGGAGCCCGCGTTGCCCTGGAAGTCCTCCTGCCCCGGGACCGGTACGACGTCCTGGACCAGGGCGCCGCCCTTCTCCGGGCGGAAGGCCGCCGGGTCGCCGAGCCCGGCGGCGATCATCACCAGGACGGCGGCCGAGACGTCCGCCGTGTGCTGCGCCGAGCCTCCGGCGGCGGGGGTGGCGGGCAGCACCGCCTCGTCCACCGGCAGCCCGCGCAGCAGCAGGGAGCCGGTGGGCCCGGAGTCGCGGCGGAAGGCGGCCAGCGGTCTGCGCAGCTCGGACGGGAGGTCAGCCCAGCTGTCGCGGGCCGCGGCCACCCACTCGGGGCTGTCCACCCGGCCTCCTGCGACGGGCGTGAGCCGCCGCGCCGCCTGCTCGATGGCGCGGGCGCGGTCCGGGCCGACGGTGACCGCCGGGGTGGTCGGGCTGGTGTCCAGAATCAGAGTCATGCGTGCGTTTCGCTTCCTGATCAGGCGGCTTGAAGTGCGGTCAGGCGGCTTGAACCGCGGGGTCCGGTCCGGTGAGGGGCGCCACCAGGGGCGCGGCGAGCCGGCGGTAGGCGTGCGGGGAGAGTGCGACCGAGAGGTCGAGCCGGGCGGCGTTGAACCAGATCTCGTCCTGGCCGAGCAGCTCCGGATCGGCCAGGACGGTCAGGTCGGGGTGGAAGGAGAAGGGCATGATCGATCCGCTGACGCAGCCGGTGAGGCGCTCGGCGGTGGCCCGGTCGGCGAAACCGGCCCGTACCCCGCCGGCCACGTCCGCCACGGCCCCCAGATCGACCCTGCGGTCGCCGGGGACCACGGCCAGGACGTACCGGGACTTCTTCCGTCCCAGGGCGACCCGGACCACGAGGGTCTTGGCGGCCCGCCGGAGCGGGTGGCCGCGCAGCAGGCTGGCGGCGTCGGTACGGCCCTCGGGCGGATGGGCCAGGAGCCGGTGCGGAACGCGTCCGGCGGCCAGCAGCTCCATCAGCCGGTCGTGCGCCGTGCCCGCGGCCGGGGAAGCTCCCGGCACGCCCGCCCCGGCCGCACCCGCCCGGCGGAGACGCTGCTCAGGCGGCACGGTCCATCGCCTCCGCGACCGAGCGCGGACGCATGTCGGTCCACTGCTCGTTGATCCAGGCCAGCGCCTCCGCGTGGCCGGACCCGGGCAGAGCCGTCCGCCAGCCGTCCGGCACGTCGGCGAAGGCGGGCCACAGCGAGTGCTGGCCCTCGTCGTTGACGAGTACGAGGTAGCGGCCGTCGGTGTCTTCGAACGGGTTGCTGTTCATCGGGATTTCCTCCACGGTCGGGCCGTTCAGGCGGCGGGTTCGGGTACGGCGGGTCCTGCGGTGCTGAGCGGGTCGACCGCGTCGATCACGTCGGCCGTGTTGATCACGTCGGCCGTGCCGGCCGCATCGCCGTAGATGCCCTGGACCCAGTTGGTCTGGTACACGGTGTCGAGATAGCGCTCGCCCAGGTCGGGCGAGATGGTCACGGCGGTCAGCTCACCGCGGTGCTTCTGATGGGTGCGGTGGGCCTGGTGTGCCTGGCGGGCTTCCAGCCAGGCCGCGGCCCCGGCGACGACGGTGCCGGTGGAGCCGCCGAAGAGGAATCCGCGGGCGGCCAGCCGGTGGCACATCCGGACGGTGTCGCTCTCCGGGACCATCACCACGTCGTCGATGTACGACTCGTCGAGCATCGGCGGGCGTACCCCGGCCCCGAGGCCGGGGATCGACCGGCTGCGCTGGGGCCCGCCGAAGGTGACCGAGCCGACGCTGTCGACGGCCACGATCCGCACCTCGGGCCGGTGTTCGCGGAACCAGCGGGCGCAGCCCATCAGTGTCCCGGTGGTCCCGGCGCCGACGAACAGCACATCGAGACCGGGGAAGCTGCCGGACAGCGGCGGCGCCGTCAGCCGGTAGTGGGCGCCCCAGTTGTCCTGGCTCGTGTACTGGTTGAGCCAGACATACCGCGGGTCGGCCGCGCAGAGCCTGCGGACGTGGGCGAGCCGGGCGCCCAGGAACCCCTCTTCCGGGTCGGGTTCGGTGATGGTGTGGACGCTCGCGCCCAGGGCCTCCATGAGCCGGCGGGCGGCGAGGTTGCAGCGGGAGTCGGTGACGCAGACGAAGCGGTAGCCCTTGCTGGCCGCGATCATGCTCAGCGCGACCCCGAGATTGCCCGACGAGGACTCCACCAGGACCGAGCCCGGGGAGAGCACGCCGTTGCGTTCGGCCGCCTCCACCATGGCGAGAGCGGCTTTGTGTTTGATTGATCCGGCGAAATTGAAACCCTCGCATTTCAGATACAGCGGGATTCCGAGAACCGATCGCAGATTCACATACAGATCGTCCTCGTTGAACTGGTGCGGGGCTGAAATGATCAAAGCCCCTCCTCCCGTCAGCCGTAGCGGCGCATTTCATGGAAGAACCCCTCGACAACGGCGAGTTCACCCGCGTCGCGAATGGTGTCGTGGACGTGTTTGCCGAGCGCCAGGTCCAGCACTCCGAGGCCGAAGGGCGAGAAGATCACCGGGCGGTCCTGCGGCGGGGTCAGCTCACCGGTGAGTACGTCGTAGAGCGTGCCGTCGACGAAGTCCCGGTTCCCGAGCCGCTGTTCGGCCAGGTGCAGGGAGGTGTCGGCCTTGAGGCAGTGCTCCACGTCGTCCACCACGTTGGTCGCCGCGAGCACCACGTCGGGTGACAGGTCGCGCAGCGAGATGTGCAGCACCAGCGGGTTGTGGGCGAACAGGCCGGGGTCGGTGACGTGCGGGGTGCCGGCCACGGTCGCGAAGACGACGAGGTCGCTCTCGCGGATCAGGCTCTCCGCGCTGTCGTGGACGACGGTCTTGCCGTGGTCCGCACCGGAGCCCTCCAGATAGCCGGCGAAGCCCTCCGCGTGCTCACGGGACAGGTCGAAGACGCCGGTCTCGTCGAACTCCCAGCCGGTGCCCGCCAGATAGCCGTGGATGAAGCGGGCGATCAGTCCGGTGCCGAAGAAGCCGACCCGCCGCGGGCGCCGGCGCCCGGCCGTCAGCTTGTCGGCGGCGAGTGCGGCGGAGGCCGCGGTCCGCGCCGCGCTGATGATGGAACTCTCCAGACAGGCCAGCGGGTAGCCGGTGTCGGGGTCGTTGAGGATGAGCACGGCCGACGCCCTGGGCAGCCCCGCCGCGACGTTCTCCGGGAAGCTGGAGATCCACTTGATGCCGTCGGCCCGGACGTCGCCGCCCACCGACGCGGGCAGCGCGATGATGCGGGAGCTGGGGCGGTCGGGGAAGCGCAGGAAGTACGAGGGCGGGTTGACCGTGTCGCCCCGGCCGTGGATGCGGTACGCGGCCTCGATGATGCCGACGGTCTCGCGGTGCCGGCTCTCCAGGACGCGGCTCACGTCGGCGCCGGGGATCACTGCGAAGGAGGGGGTCTGTGACATGGAGGGGTCTCCGTGGCTGGTGGACGGGGCGGGGGGCGTACGGGCGGGTGGGCACGGGCGGATGCACGCGGGCTGTTGTGTACGAGCTGGTGCGTACGCGGGGCTGTGACACGGCGCCGCGATCCGGCGGGTGCGTACGAAGAGGCCGCGTAGGGGTGGAGCCGGGTGCGTACGAAGAGGCCGCGTAGGGGCCGGGGTTCAGGGCAGGACGTGGCCGGCCGGCCGGACCGGGCCGCCCAGGATCACGACGACGTCGCGCTCGCCCTCGTACGCCTCACGGCTGTGCGCCATGCGCAGGTTGTCGACGACCATCAGGTCGCCGGCCAGCCACGGTTCACGCCGGGTGGCCTGCCGGTAGGCGTGGTCGATGGCCGCGATCACCTCGGCGGGGACCGGTGTGCCGTCGCCGTACGCGGTGGTGAACGGCAGCGAGTCCGGGCCGTACACATCGGTGAGGTACTCGCGGATCACCGGGTCGAGGGTCAGTTCGTTGAGGAAGGCGATCTGGTTGAACCAGATCCGCTCGCCGCTCACCGGGTGCCGCAGCACGGCGGCCCTGCGCTGCCTGGTGCGCAGCGCGCTGTCGGGCAGCCACTCGTGGTCGACGGCGGCCTCCGCGCAGTACTTGGCGATCCGCTCGGGGTCGTCGGTGCCGAACGCCTCGGTCCAGGCGACGCCCACCTCGCGGTAGGTGCGGGTGAGCTGCCAGCCGTGCCGGACGAAGGGGGCGACCAGCGCGTCCGGCAGGGCGCGCAGGACCTCGCCCGAGTCCGCGACGGCCGTCGCGCCGCCGGTACGGGGCGCGGTGAGGCAGCCGAACACCGCGCGGGACGGCACATCGGCGCAGTAACTCACCTCGTGGTGCATGCACATGGGCTCGTCCGGCGGCCACTCCGAGGATCCGTAGACCCCTTCGGCGTGGGTGCGCCGGGCGGCGAACCGCTCCTGTTCCCGCATCGGTGCGACACCGAGCGCGGCTGCCGCGGCGGCGACCTGTGCGGCCGAGCCGAGCCCGAGACCGCGTACCAGCACCGCACCGTGCTCGGCGACGGCCCGGCCGACGGTCTCGCGGTGCGCGGCCGCCCACTCCGCGGGGCCGCCTGCGGCGCGCAGGGCGTCGGGGGCGACGGTCAGCACCGCCACGGCGCCGGGCCCGGGTGCCGGGACGGGCTCGTTACGGTGGGCGGGCCCGGGGTGCCCGGTGGGCTCCGCGAGCGGTATGTGGATCTCCGCGACGGATGTCATGAAGCGATCTCTCCCTCGGTACGGGCGGCGAGCCGCCGCTGCAACAGATCAGCCAGATCGGCGAGTACGGGGGTGGCCGCGAGCTCCTTGACCGTGACGAGCCGGTCCAGCGAGATGGCCAGCCGGACGGCGGTCAGCGAGGTGCCGCCCGCCTCGTAGAAGTGCGTGGTGCGGCCGATACGGGAGGGGTCGGCCCTGAGGATCCCCGCCCACAGCCCGGCCAGCCGGCGCTCCATGGCGGTGCGCGGGGTGTACGCGTCCGGCAGGGCCGCACCGGGCGCGCCGCCCCCGTCCGCACCGTCCTGCTCACCGGCGGCCGCCTCCCGGGTCAGCGTCTTCCGGTCGGTCTTGCCATTGGCGGTCAGCGGCAGCGCGTCCCGGCGCTCAAGCCGGGCCGGGACCATGTAGCCGGGCAGCGCCCCGGCGAGCGCAGCCGCCACATCGGCCGGGGCCAGCTCCGCGGGACCGGTGTAGTAGCCGACCAGGTGGCGGCTCTCGGCCGCCCCCGCCACGACCACCGCGCCGTCGCGCACCCCGGCCACCTGGAGCAGCCGGTTCTCGATCTCTCCGAGCTCGATACGGAAGCCGCGGATCTTCAGCTGGGCGTCGCGCCTGCCGTGGAATTCCAGGCGGCCGTCCGGCGCCCAGCGGCCGAAGTCGCCCGAGCGGTAGAGCCGTTCGCCCGGCCGGTACGGGTCGGGCAGGAACGCCGCCCTGCTGCGCTCCTCGTCGTTGACGTATCCGCGCCCCACACAGACCCCGGAGAAGACGATCTCACCGGGCGCGCCCAGCGGCACCGGTCTGAGCCGCTCGTCGACGACGTACACGCGTACGTTGCGCACCGGCCGCCCCAGCGGTACGGAGGGGCCCGACGGGGCGCGCAGCAGCACCTCGTGGTTGGTGTCGTCGCAGGTCTCGGTGAGTCCGTAGGCGTTGACCAGCGGGACTGCGGGGAAGGTGGCGAACCAGCGCTGGGCCAGCTCCTTCTTGAGCGCCTCACCGGTCACCGAGACCCGTCGCAGGGCGGGCAGCGCGGTCCGGTCGCCGTCCAGGAAGGTGAGCAGCACCTCCAGATACGACGGGACCAGCTGGACCACCTCGATGTCCGCTCCCCGCAGTGTCTCCACGAAGCGGGCGGGGTCGAGCAGCGCCTCCTGTTCCACCAGGTGCGTGGTGCCGCCGGTGGTCAGGGCCGCCACCAGCTGCCAGAGCGAGATGTCGAAGCACTGGGGGGCGGTCTGCGCGACCGTGGTGCCCTCGGTGATACCGAGGTCGGCGGTCTTGGCGAGCAGGTGGTTGGTGAATCCGGCGTGCTCGCACATGGCGCCCTTGGGCTCGCCGGTGGAGCCCGATGTGAAGTAGATGTAGGCCAGTTGGTCCGCGCGCACCGGGATCAGGGGGTCGTGGTCGGCGAGCCCTTCGGGCAGCGCGTCGACGAGGCTGACGTCGGGGCCGCCCGCCGTGCCCGACGGGCCCTCCGCAGGGGCGGTGAGGGCGGCCAGCGCGGTGTCCAGCGAGGGACAGGCGCCATGAGCGGTGAGCACATACCGGCAGTCGCTGCGGCGCAGTACGGTCTCGATCCTGGCGGCCGGGAAGTGCGGCTCGACGGGCAGATACACCCCGCCCGCCTTGAGTACGCCGAGCACGGCGGCCGCCCAGCCGAAGTCGCGTTCGGTGACGACGGCCACCACGTCCTCGTCGCGCAGTCCCCGCAGCCGCAGCTGCCGGGCGATCCGGTTGGCGTGCCGGTTCAGCTCCCCGTAAGTGAGGCGTTGCCCGCCCCGCACCAGGGCGGTGTCACCGGGCCGCAGCCGGGCGCGCTCCTCGAAGAGCTGATGGCAGCGCAGGTCGGGCAGCGGCTCGTCGGGCCCGGCGAACTCCTCGGTCTGGGTGCGGACTTCGTCGTCCGAGAGCAGGGTGCGGTCCTGGTGGGCGCTGTCCGGACGGGCGGTGAGTCCGTCCAGCGCGGCCAGGTAGTAGCCGCCGACACGGGCCGCGGCCCCGGCGTCGAGGGTGTCCGTGCGGTGGCGCAGGACCAGCTCGCGCCCGTCGGTGGCGACCGCGAGGTTCACGCCCTGCGGCAGATCCGCGGCCAGGGCCGCCGGGTCCTCGGCGACCAGCGTGTCGAACAGGCTGGGTGCGGTGTCGGGTGCGTGCGCGGCGTGCCGCACCACGGACCGCCGGGTGCGCTCCGCCGCTGCGGCCAGCCCGGCCCAGCTGCCGTCCTGGACGCTCACCCGGGCGGCCAGCGGTGCGCCGCCGGCGGGCAGGTAGCCGCTGACCGTGTCGGGTTCGCCGGTCAGCGCGGCCAGCACCTTGGCGTGCGCGGCCAGCAGCAGGGCCGGCGTGACACCGGGGGCGGGCAGGGCCGTGCGGTGCGTGGCCGTACCGCCGGGGGCGCCGGGTCCCGTCGGTGTCCAGCGCGGCAGCGGGGTGCGGCCGACCGCGTCCAGGACCGCGTCCCAGTAACTCCGGCCTGCCACGGCGCCGTATTCCCCTGCGTCGTCCATCACGAGTGCCGCCTCCACGGAAGGTCCGTCAATGCCGTGAGCCCTCAGCCGACTTCACGTCTTCGCGGACGACACTAAGCAGCCGTCTTATCGGCGGAATATCGCTTTCCTTCTCGCGCCGGAACAGCCGGAACAGGACAGCGGAAGGCGGTGTGTACGGCCCCCCGAAAGGGCCGCACACACCGCCTTTTGGCGCTGTTCGTCAGCGCGCCGTCAGCTCTCTCCCAGCGCGATTCCGTCAGAGGTGCCGGGAAAGGATCCGGCCGATTTCCGCCGCGGGCGCGGGAGACAGCATCGCCTCGTGCGTGGTGGCCACTTCGTACCGTTCGAAGTCGCCCGAGAGATACGGCTCCCAGTCCTGCGGCCGGGCCCACTCCCGGACGTTCTCGGTCGCCTCCACGAGCAGCACCCGGCCCTTGAACGGGGCGGGCTCCACCGGTGACACCAGCCGTACATTGCCGACCAGTACGTCGAGGACCGCCCCGCGCTGCTCCTCGCTCAGGAAGCGGGACTCGCTCTCACCGCGCCCCATGTACGCCACGATCCGCTCCCGGATCCCGGCGCGGTCGGACGCCGGCGGGACCTCGTCGCCGTGCAGCCGGGCGTACGCCCGCACCATGTCGGTCATGATCTGTACCTCGTCCGTCTCGACCCGGCGCTCCTCCTCCACCGGGTACGAGTCGAGCAGCACCAGCGAGGCCACATCGGCGCCCTGCTGCTGGAGTTCGGCGGCCAGCGCCTGGGCGAGCGAACCGCCGAGCGACCAGCCGAGCAGATGGTAGGGGCCGTCCGGCTGGACGCTGCGGATCTGCGCCGCGTAGTCCGCGAGCATCGCGGGGAGCGATACGGCGGGCGCCCCGGCGCCGTCGACGCCGCGTGACTGGAGTCCGTACACCGGGCGGCCGGGGTCCAGGGTGCGCAGCAGCGCCGAGTAGCACCAGCTGAGCCCGCCCACCGGGTGCACACAGAACAGCGGCTCCCGGTCGCCCGTGGTGCGCAGCGGCAGCAGCACGTCGAAGCCGCCGGACGCACCGCCGCCGTCGAGCCTGCGCAGCAGGGCGGCCGGGGTGGGGGCCTCGAAGACCGTGCGGACGGTCATCGCGGTGCCCAGCACCTGGCCGACCAGCCCGGCGAGCCGGGAGGCCAGCAGCGAATGCCCGCCCCGCTCGAAGAAGTTGTCGTCGACGCCGACCCGTTCGACGCCGAGCACCTCGGCGAACAGTCCGCACAGCGCCGCCTCACGGGCGGACCGGGGCGGCCGGTGTGCGGCGGCCCCGGTGTCGGCGGGGGCGGCCAGGGCGCGCTGGTCGAGCTTGCCGTTCGGGGTGAGCGGCAGCTCGTCCAGGGCGACGACCGCCGAAGGCACCAGATGCCCGGGAAGCTCACCGGCCATCGCCGCCCGCAGCTCGGCCAGGTCGGCGCCCTCGTACGCGGGCACCACATAGGCGACGAGTCTGCGGTCGCCCGGCCGGTCCTCGCGTACGGTCACGGCGACCCGGGACACCTCGGGCCTGCGGGCGAACGCGGCCTCGACCTCGGCGGGCTCGATGCGGAAGCCGCGCAGTTTGACCTGGTCGTCGGTGCGGCCCGCGAAGTCGAGCCGGCCGTCCCTGCGCCGCTTCCCGAGGTCCCCGGTGCGGTACATCCGGCTGCCAGGGGCGCCGAACGGGTCGGCGACGAACCGGGCGGCGGTCAGCCCCGGCCGGCCGAGATAGCCGCGCGCGACCCCTTCGCCCGCCAGATAGATCTCCCCCGTGACACCCGGCGGCACCTGCCGCAGCGCCGCGTCGAGCACATAGGCGCGGACACCTGCCTTGGGGCGGCCGATGGACTGCGGACCGGCGGTGTGTGCCGGGTCGTTGACCCCGTGGGTGGCCTCGACGGTCGCCTCGGTGGGCCCGTAACCGTTGATCATGCGGCGGCCCGGCGCCCACCGCCCGACGAGCTCGGGTGTGCAGGCCTCACCGCCGGTGATCAGCGTACGGAGCAGAGGCAGCGGGGTCTCCGGGACGCCCGCGAGTACGGCCGGGGGCAGATGGGCGTGGGTGATGCCCTGGTCGGCGAGGAACCCGGCCAGCTCGGCGCCGACCGGCGGGCGCTCGGGGATGACGAGGGCCGCGCCGGTGAGCAGCGCCATGCACAGCTCGGACACCGACACGTCGAAGGACGGCGACATGAACTGCAGCACCCGGCTGCCCTCGCCCGCGCCGTGCTCGTGGCGGTGGGTCCCGGTGAGCCCGGCGAGGCCCCGGTGCGGGACGACGACGCCCTTGGGGACGCCGGTGGAGCCCGAGGTGTAGATGACGTACGCCGGGTGGTCGGGCAGCAGCGCCACCCGCGGTTCGGCGGCGCTCCGGGCGCGCACCGCGGCGGCCGTGGCCGGGTCGTCCAGGACGGTCAGCGGGGCGTCCGTCGCGGGCAGCCGCTCCGCTGTCGCCGTGTCGGTGAGGACGCAGACCGGAGACGCGTCGGCGAGCATCAGGGCGAGCCGCTGCGCGGGGTAGTCGGGGTCCAGCGGCAGATAGGCGGCACCGGCCTTGAGCACCGCGAGCACGGCGGTGATCTGCTGCGCCGAGCGGGGCAGCGCGATGGCGACGAACCGCTCGGGCCCGGCCCCCGCGGCGATCAGCTGGTGCGCCAACCGGTTGGCGCGTGCGTCCAGTTCGCGGTAGTCGAGGCTCTCGTCGCGGTACCGGACTGCCTCGGCGTGCGGGGTGCGGGCGGCCTGCCGGGCGAACAGCGTCGGGAAGGCGGCGGCGGCCTCGCGCGGGGCGGCGCCCTGCCATCGCTCCCGCAGGCCGAGCTGTTCGCCGTCGGAGAGGATGTCGAGCCCGCTCAGCGGGCGGGCCGGGTCGGCGGCGGCCGACGCGAGGAGCCGTGCGAACCGTTCGGCGAGGGACCGCGCCGTCTCCGGGTCGAAGAGCGCGGTCGCGTACTCCACCACACCCCGGAGACCGGCCGGTGCGCCGTCCTCGGTGTGGGTCTCGGCGATGCTGAAGGAGAGGTCGAACTTGGCGACGCCCGCGCCCAGACCGTCGAACCCGACCTCGATGCCGGGCAGCCGCAGCTGCGGCCTGTCGTTGTTCTGGAAGGCCAGCATCACCTGGAAGAGCGGGTGCGCGGCGGCGGACCGCACCGGGTTGAGCGCCTCGACCAGCCGCTCGAACGGCACGTCCTGGTGGGCGTACGCGGCCAGATCGGTCTCCCTGACACGCCGGAGCAGCGCACGGAACGACGGGTCTCCCGAGGTGTCGGTACGCAGCACCAGCGTGTTGACGAAGAACCCGGCCAGCTCGTCGAGGGCCGGATCGCCGCGCCCCGCGACCGCGGTGCCGAGCGGGATGTCATGGCCCGCGCCGAGCCTGCTCAGCAGCGCCGCGAGTCCGGCCTGCACCACCATGAAGAGCGTGCAGTCGGCGGCCCTGGCCAGTGCGGTGAGCCGGGTGTGCGCTCCCGCGTCCAGGGTGAACCCGACGGTGTCGCCCCGGTGGTCGGCCACCGCGGGACGGCTCCGGTCGGCCGGCAGCTCCAGCTGCGCGGGTGTCCCGTCGAGCGCCTCCCGCCAGTGCGCGAGCTGCTGGGACAGCACACTCGACGGGTCGTCCTCGGCGCCGAGGAACGCGCGCTGCCAGAGCGTGTAGTCGGCGTACTGGACGGGGAGCGCGGCCCGTTGGGGCGCGCGCCCGTCGAGCCTGGCGGTGTACGCGTCGGCGAGGTCCCGCAGCATCGGCGCGAGGGAGCCGCCGTCACCCGCGATGTGGTGCACCACGAGGAGCAGGATGTGCTCCCGCTCGGCGAGCCGCAGCACGGTGGCGCGCAGCGGGATCTCGGTGGCGAGATCGAAGGGGCGCCCGGCCGCTTCGCGGAGCAGCCGGTCCGCCGACGCCTCGTCGGCCTGGACGACGGACGGCACCGGGCGGGCCGCGTCCTGCGCCGCGTCGAGCACCCGCTGGTACGGGACGGCGTCGGCGTCCTCGGGGAAGACGGTCCGCAGGCTCTCGTGGCGGGCGGTGAGGTCGCCGAGCGCCGCGGTCAGTGCGGCGATGTCCAGCGCACCTGTCAGCCGCAGCGGCATGGGGATGTTGTACGTGGCGCCGGGCCCCTCAAGGCGGTCCATGAACCAGAGCCGCTGCTGGGCGAAGGAGAGCGGCACCCGCTCGGGGCGGGCGGCCGGGACCAGCGGGGGCCGCTGCGCACGGTCCAGCCGGTCCGCGCCGCTGTCGGTGCCGCCCTCGGCCGCCGAGAGCAGGGCGGCGAGTCCGGTCACCGTCGGCGACTCGAACAGGGTCCGCACCGGCAGCGCCGTCCCGAACGCGGCGCGCACCCGGCCGAGGAGCTTGAGCGCGGAGAGCGAATGGCCGCCCAGCTCGAAGAAGTTGTCGTCAGCGCCGACCGACGCCCGCCCCAGCACCTCGGCGAAGAGCCCGCGCAGGATCTCCTCACGCGGTTCCGACCCGGCGGGGCGGGGTGCGGACGCGGGTGCGGCGGGTGCGGGTGCGGTGGCCGCCCCCTCGGTGCGGCCCGGCATCCGCGCCCCGGTCCCGGCCTGCCCGGCCGCCTCCGCCGCTCGGGCGGCCGCCGCGGGCAGGGAAGCACGCTGCCCCGGGGTGAGCGCGGGCAGCCGGTCCACCCGTACCGACAGATCCCCCGCGACCGCTTCGAGCAGTGCGGTCACATGGCCGAGCAGCAGACCGGCGGCGTCCGGCCGGTAGACGTCGGGCCGGTGCTCAAGACGCAGCAGCAGCCGGTCCCCGGCCAGCCCGGCGATCAGCCGCAGCGGGTAGTGCGCCGCGTCCTTGCCGGACACGGCGGCGACCCGGAGCCCGCCGTACGACGGCGGACGGCTGCCGCCTCCCGGGTAGTTCTCCACGGTCAGCGCGGTGTCGAAGAGATCGCCGGGGCCGACGAGCCGCTGGAGGTCGCCGAGCCGCGACTGCTGGTGGCCGAGGAGGAGCGCCTGCTCGTCCTGGAGCCTGGCCAGGTTCTCCGCGAACGGCAGCGCACCGTCGAGCCGTACCCGTACCGGCACCGTGTTGATGAAGAGGCCGACCATCGTCTCGATGCCGGGCAGCTCGGGCGGGCGCCCGGACACCACCGACCCGAAGACGGTGTCCGCCGTGCCGGTCAGCTCGCCGACGACCCGCCCCCACACCCCCTGCAGCACGGTGTTGACGGTCAGCCCGTGCGCCCTGGCCGCCCCGGTCAGCGCTGCGGTCAGCCCGGCGGACAGCTCCGTGGACACGTAATCGGGCAGCACCGGCGCCCGCCCGGGATCGGGCGCGACGACCAGCGTCGGTCCGGCGAGACCCGCCAGCGCCTGCCGCCAGGCGGCGTCCGCGGCCTCCCCGTCCTGCGCGGCCAGCCAGGCCAGATAGGTGCGGTACGGGGTAACGGCGGGCAGTGCCGCCGGGTCACCGTGTTCCGCGTACAGCGTGAACAGTTCGCGCTGGAGCACGGGGGCCGACCAGCCGTCGATCAGGATGTGGTGGTTGGTCAGGACGAGCGTGTGCCGCCCGGCGTCCAGCCGTACCAGCGTGAAGCGCAGCGCGGGCGCGGCCGCCAGGTCGAAGCGGCGTGCCCGGTCCGCGTCGAGGAGCGCGTCCAGGGCCCGCTGCCGCTCAGGGGCGGCCAGCGCGGACAGATCGGTACGGGTCCACGGCAGCGGCACCTCGCGGTGCACGACCTGGATCGGGTGGCCGTTGGCGCGCTGGCGGAAGGCGGTACGCAGATTGGCGTGCCGGCGCAGCAGCGCGGCGGCCGCGGTCCGCATCCGCTCCTCGTCCAGCGGACCCTCGACGGAGAGGACCAGCTGGGTGTTGTAGACATCGGTGTCGTCGTCGCCGGCCAGCGCGTGGAAGAGCAGGCCCTCCTGCAGCGGCGAGAGCGGCAGGATGTCCTCTATGCCAGAAGTCTTCATGCGATGCTCCTCAGTTCTGCTTCCAGGTCGTCAATTTCGTCCTGGCTCAGCGAGACCAGGGAGAGATCGGACGGGGTGTAGCCGCCGGCGTCCGGCGTATCGGCGTGGGTGACCAGCTCCCGCAGCATCCGCGCCCAGCCGTCGGCCAGCTCCTGTACGCGCTCTTCGGCGAACAGGGCTTCCGGCCAGGTCCAGGTGGCGGTCAGCTCGGGGCCCGTGGGCAGGTCCTGGGTGATGGCGTTGATCTCCAGCGCGTGCCCGACCGGCATCCCGGGGTCGCGCGGCAGCGGACCGCGCACACCGGGCACGGTGGCCCAGTCGGCGGTGCCCGCAGGGCCCCCGGAGGGGAAGCGGCCCAGGTAGTTGAAGCCGATCTGCGGTGCGGGGCGACCGGCGAGCGTGTCCGCGGTCGCCGGGTTGAGATGGCGCAGCAGGCCGTACCCGATGCCGTGTTCGGGCAGCGCGCGCAGCTGTTCCTTGATGCGTTTCAGGGCCCGTCCGAAGACGGCGGATCCGCCGCTCGCGTACTCGCCGGGGTCGAGCCTGGCGGGATGCAGTGAGGTGAACCAGCCGACCGTGCGGGCGAGTTCGGCGCCCGGGACGATCTCCTCACGGCCGTGCCCCTCCAGGTCGATGAGGACGGCCGTACCGTGATGGCCGCGCTTGCCGCGGTGTTCGGCGACGGCCAGCGCGAGCCCCGTCAGGAGTACGTCGTTCACTCCGGCGTGGAAGGCCGCGGGGAGGCTGGTCAGCAGCGGTCCCGTCACCTCGGCGGGCAGCCTGACGGTGACCGAGCGCGTCGTACCGGCCACATCGCGCGCCGGGTCCGGTGCGCAGTCGCCCAGCAGCGGGTCCGGGGTGTCCAGGACGGTTTCCCACAGGGCGAGTTCGGCGGTCCGTACGGGGTCGGCCGCTGCCTCGGCGAGCCGCTGGGACCAGCGGCGGAACGAGGTCGGTACGGGGTCGGGCGCGTCCCCCAGCCAGGCGGCGGCCAGATCGGAGAGCAGGATGCGCCAGGACACCCCGTCCACCACGAGGTGATGGGCGACGATGAGCAGCACCCCAGGCCGGCCCGCCCCGTGGTCGAACCAGACGAACTCCACCATCGCCCCGGCACCGGGGTCGAGCCGCAGCCTGGCCCGCTCTCCCTCCTCCGCGACGACGGCTTCCGCGTTCTCCGGCGCCGCACCCGTCAGGTCCACCCGGCGCAGCGGTACGGCGGTGTCCGCAGCCCGGGGCACGGTCAGCCGCCATCCCGTGGCGTCGGGCACCGCGCGCATCCTGAGTACGTCGTGCCGGGTGAGCAGGGAGCGCAGGACGGCGGTCAGGCGCTCCGGGTCGGCGTCCGCCGGCACCTGGACGGCCATGGACTGGTTGAACCCCTTCCAGGGGCCGCCCAGTTCGCGCAGCCAGTGCATGATCGGGGTGGCCGTGACCTCTCCGGTCCCGTCCTCGGTGACCGTATCCGCGACGGCGTCCCGGACGACCGCATCGGCGACCAGGGCGAGGGCGGCCGGTGACTGGTGCCGGAACACCTCACGGGCGCTGAACCGCAGCCCGGCCTTGCGGGCCCGGCTCACCAGCTGGATGGCGAGGATGCTGTCGCCGCCGATCTCGAAGAAGTTGTGGCCGACTCCGACGGTCTCCAGGCCCAGCACGTCGGCGAACAGCCCGCAGAGGAGCTTCTCGCGCTCACTGCCGGGTACACGGCCGCTGGTGTGCGCCGTCGTATCGGGGGCGGGCAGCGCCTTGTGGTCGAGCTTCCCGTTCGGCGTCAGCGGCAGCACCTCCAGCGGAACGAACGCCGAGGGGGCCATGTACTCGGGGAGCCGGCCCATGACCTCGGCCCGCAGCTCCGCCGCGTCCGCGTCGCCCACGGTGTACGCGGTCAGCCGCCGGTCCCCGGGCCGGTCCTCCCGTACAACCACAGCCGCCTGCCGCACCGCCGGATGCGAAGCCAACACCGCTTCGATCTCGCCGAGTTCGATACGGAAGCCCCGCACCTTGACCTGGTGGTCCGTACGCCCCAGATACTCCAGCTGACCATCGGCCCGCCACCGCACCAGATCACCCGTGCGATACATCCGGGCACCCGCCGGACCAAAGGGACACGCGACAAACCGGCCCGCCGTCAGACCAGGACGCCCCAGATAACCCCGCGCCAGACCAGGACCCGCCACATACAACTCACCCGCCACCCCCACCGGCACCGGCTCAAGACCCGCATCCAGCACATACACCCGGGTATTGACCAACGGAGAACCAATCGGCGGAACCACCGCACCCGACAACGGACCACTCATCGTCGCGCACACCGTCGTCTCCGTCGGACCGTACGCATTGACCATCCGACGACCCCGCGACCACTCCTCCACCACCGCGGGCGGACACGCCTCACCCGCCACCACCAACGTCATCCCCGCAGGAAGCCCACCCACCGGCAACACCGCCAGCGCCGCAGGCGGCAACGTCGCATGCGTCACCCCATGCCGGCGCACCGTCCGCACCAGCCCCTCACCCGGCAACAACTCCTCCGCCGACGCCATCACCAACCGCGCCCCCGACAACAACGCCATACACACCTCGGATGCGGCGGCGTCGAAGCTCGGTGAGGCGAACTGCAGAACCCGGCTCTCGGGGGTGATGCCGAACGTCTCGCTCTGGCCGGTGGCGAGGCTCGCGATACCGGCGTGGGTGACGACGACGCCCTTCGGTCGCCCGGTGGAGCCGGAGGTGTAGATCACGTAGGCGGGCGAACGGGGATTCAGCAGGAGGCCCAGATCGGCGCGGGGCACCTCGTCCAGCGGGACGTCGTCGAGGACGAGCGGTTCGGGGATCCCGTCCACACCGGACAGCACGGAGACCGTGGCCGTATCCGTCAGCACCTGGACCGGGCGGGCGTCGCCGAGCATGTACGCGATCCGGTCCACCGGATACTCCGGATCAACCGGCAGATACGCACCCCCCGCCTTCATCACCGCCAACACCGCGACCAGCCACTCCACCGAACGCGGCAACACCACAGCCACCAAACGCTCCGCACCCACACCCCGACCCACCAACACCCGGGCCAAACGGTTCGCCCACTCATTCAGCTCCCGATACGACAGCGACACCACACCGAACTCCACCGCCACCGCATCAGGAACCCGACGCACCCACCCCTCGAACAACTCCGGGAACGCACCCACCGGCACCACACCCGCCGAGTCGTTCCACTCCTCCAGCAACCGCACCCGCTCCACCGGGGCCAGCACCTCAACTGCACCCACCCGCACATCCGGATCAGCGGCAACACCCTCCAACAACCGCACCAACCGACCCACCAACACCTCGACCGACCCCCGGTCGAACACATCCATGGCGTAGACGGCGCTACCCGCGATCCCGGCCGGGCGGCCCTCCGCGTCGTGCTGTTCGCGGAGGCTGAACGCCAGGTCGAACTTGGCTGCCGAGGTGTCCAGACCCGACGCCACCCCATCGAGACCGGGCAGGGCGACCGCTGCGGCCTCCTGGTTCTGGAGGGTGAGCATGACCTGGAAGAGCGGATGGTGCGCGAGTGACCTGACCGGGTTGACCGTTTCGACGACCTGCTCGAACGGCACATCCTGATGCGCGAAAGCCGCAAGATCCGCCTCCCGCACCCGCTCCACCAACTCACGGAACGACGGATCACCCGACACATCCGTCCGCAACACCAGCGTGTTCACAAAGAACCCGACCAGCTCCTCCAACGCCTCATCCGAACGACCCGCAACCGCCGTACCCAACGGCACATCCACACCCGCACCAAGCCGCGACAACAACGCCGCAACCCCGGCCTGCAACACCATGAACGGGGTAGCTCCCGTGGTCCGGGCGAGTGCCGTGAGCGCGCGGTGTGCGTCGGCCGAGATACGGACATCCACGTCGTCACCCTGATGAGAGGCGGTGGCCGGGCGCGGCCGGTCCAGCGGCAGCTCGATCAGCTCCGGCATCCCCGCCAAAGCCGTACGCCAGTAGTCCGTTTGGGCGGACATCACCGATGCGGGGTCAGCCGCGTCACCCAGCAGCTCCTGCTGCCAGAGCGCATAGTCCGCGTACTGCACCGGCAGCGGCTTCCACTGCGGCGCCCCACCCGAAAGCCGCGCCTCGTACGCCACCGACAGATCCCGCAGCAACGGACCCGCCGACCACCCGTCCGCCACCATGTGATGCATCAGCACCAACAGCACATGCCGCTCCACACCCACCCGGAACAACGTCATACGAACCGGGAGTTCGCCGCCCAGCTCGAAGGCATACGTGGCGGCGGACCTCAGCGCCGAGTCCAGCTCCTGTTCGAGGACCTCGGTGACGGTGAGCACCGGGATGCCCTCCTCGGGTGACCGCACCTCCTGCCGGGGCACCCCGTCCGTCTCCGGGAAGACCGTGCGCAGACTCTCGTGCCGGCCGATCACATCCGCCAGCGCGGATTCGAGCGCCGCCACATCGAGAACCCCGTCGAGGTGGAGCGCCAGCGGCACGTTGTACGTCGCATCGGCGCCCTGGACCTGCGAGAGCACCCAGAGGCGGCGCTGTGCGAAGGAGAGCGGTACGGATGCGGGCCGGGTGCGCCGGGTCGGTGAGGTACGCGCCCGGTCCGTACCGCCGAGCCGGGCGGCCAGGGCGGACGGGGTGGGCGCTTCGAAGAGCGCCCGGATCGGCAGCTCCATCCCGAACACTTTGCGGATACCGCTGATCAGCCGGGTGGCCAGCAGTGAATGGCCGCCGCTCTCGAAGAAGTTGTCGTCGACGCCGACCGTCTCCAGGCCCAGCACATCAGCGAACAGCCCACAGAGCAGTGCCTCACGCTCACTGCCGGGTGCACGGCCAGTGGTACGCACTGCGGTCTCGGGGGCGGGCAGCGCCTGGTGGTCGAGCTTGCCGTTCGGCGTCAGCGGCAGCACCTCCAGCGGGACAAAGGCCGACGGGACCATGTACTCGGGCAGCCGCGCGGTCGCATGAGTCCGCAGTACTGCCACGTCCGCCTCGCCCACGGTGTACGCGGTCAGCCGCCGGTCCCCGGGCCGGTCCTCCCGTACAACCACAGCGGCCTGGCGGATGCCCGGATGCGAAGCCAACACCGCTTCGATCTCGCCGAGTTCGATACGGAAGCCCCGCACCTTGACCTGGTGGTCCGTACGCCCCAGATACTCCAGCTGACCATCGGCCCGCCACCGCACCAGATCACCCGTGCGATACATCCGGGCACCCGCCGGACCAAAGGGACACGCGACAAACCGGCCCGCCGTCAGACCAGGACGCCCCAGATAACCCCGCGCCAGACCAGGACCCGCCACATACAACTCACCCGCCACCCCCACCGGCACCGGCTCAAGACCCGCATCCAGCACGAACACCCGGGTATTGACCAGCGGCGAACCGATCGGCGGGACGACGGCACCCGACAACGGACCACTCATCGTCGCGCACACCGTCGTCTCCGTCGGACCATACGCATTGACCATCCGACGGCCCCGCGACCACTCCTCCACCACCGCGGGCGGACACGCCTCACCCGCCACCACCAACGTCATCCCCGCAGGAAGCCCACCCACCGGCAACACCGCCAGCGCCGCAGGCGGCAACGTCGCATGCGTCACCCCATGCCGGCGCACCGTCCGCACCAGCCCCTCACCCGGCAACAACTCCTCCGCCGACGCCATCACCAACCGCGCCCCCGACAACAACGCCATACACACCTCCCACGAGGCCGCGTCGAAGCTCGGGGACGCGAACTGCAGAACGCGGCTGGCGCCGGTCACCTGGAAGGAGTCGATCTGCGAGCGGGACAGGCTCGCGATACCGGCGTGGGTGACGACGACGCCCTTCGGTCGCCCGGTGGAGCCGGAGGTGTAGATCACGTAGGCGGGCGACCGGGGATCGAGGTCCAGCTCCAGGTCGTGGGAGGGCGTCGCGTCGAGAGAGAGCTCGTTCAGGATCAGCGGCTCGGGCAGCCCCTCGATGCCGTCGAGGACCGAGACCGTCCCCGCGTCGGTGAGAACCTGGACCGGGCGGGCGTCGCCGAGCATGTACGCGATCCGGTCCACCGGATACTCCGGATCGACCGGCAGATACGCACCCCCCGCCTTCATCACCGCCAACACCGCGACCAGCCACTCCACCGAACGCGGCAACACCACAGCCACCAAACGCTCCGCACCCACACCCCGGTCCACCAGCACCCGGGCCAAACGGTTCGCCCACTCATTCAGCTCCCGATACGACAGCGACACCACACCGAACTCCACCGCCACCGCATCAGGAACCCGACGCACCCACCCCTCGAACAACTCCGGGAACGCACCCACCGGCACCACACCCGCCGAGTCGTTCCACTCCTCCAGCAACCGCACCCGCTCCACCGGGGCCAGCACCTCAACTGCACCCACCCGCACATCCGGATCAGCGGCAACACCCTCCAACAACCGCACCAACCGACCCACCAACACCTCGACCGACCCCCGGTCGAACACATCCATGGCATAGGTCAGGCCACCGCTGATGCCATCGGGTGTGCCGTCGGCCGTGTGGTGCTCATGGATGCTGAAGGTGAGGTCGAACTTGGCGGTGCCCGCGCTCAGGTCCTCGGTCTCCGTGGTGAGCCCGGGGAGCGTCAGACGGCCCGCCGCGTTGTTCTGGAGTACGAGCATGACCTGGAAGAGCGGATGGTGGGCCAGCGATCTGACCGGGTTGACGGTCTCCACGACCTGCTCGAACGGCACATCCTGATGCGCGAAAGCCGCAAGATCCGCCTCCCGCACCCGCTCCACCAACTCACGGAACGACGGATCACCCGACACATCCGTCCGCAACACCAGCGTGTTCACAAAGAACCCGACCAACTCCTCCAACGCCTCATCCGAACGACCCGCAACCGCCGTACCCAACGGCACATCCACACCCGCACCAAGCCGCGACAACAACGCCGCAACAGCCGCCTGCAACACCATGAACAGGGTGGCGCCCGTGGAGCGGGCCAGGGCGTCCAGGGCCCGGTGGGTCCCGGCCCCGATCCGCAGCTCGACCGAGCCGCCCCGGTGGGAGGCGGTGGCCGGACGCGGCCGGTCCAGCGGCAGCTCGATCAGCTCCGGCATCCCCGCCAGACGCTCACCCCAGTAAGCGGACTGACGGGCCATCAATGACGATGGATCAGCAGCGTCACCGAGCAACTCCTGCTGCCACAAGGCGTAATCGGCGAACTGCACCGGCAGCGGCTCCCACTGCGGCGCCCCACCCGAAAGCCGCGCCTCGTACGCCACCGACAGATCCCGCAACAACGGACCCGCCGACCACCCGTCCGCCACCATGTGATGCATCAGCACCAACAGCACATGCCGCTCCACACCCACCCGGAACAACGTCATACGAACCGGGAGTTCATCACCCAGCTCGAAGGCGTGCGTGGCGGCCGAGGTCAGCGCGTCCGGCAGGGCCTCGTCGGAGACCTCCGTCACCACCAGGCCGGGCACTCCGTCCGACGGCGGTAGGACATGCTGCCGGGGCACCCCGTCCGTCTCCGGGAAGACCGTGCGCAGACTCTCGTGCCGGCCGATCACATCCGCCAGCGCGGATTCGAGCGCCGCCACGTCCAGCCGGCCGGCGAGCCGCAGAACCAGCGGCACGTTGTACGTCGCGCTGGGGCCCTCAAGACGGTGCAGGAACCACAGCCGGCGCTGGGTGTAAGAGAGCGGGATCATGACGTCTCCTCGGTCCTTCTCATCGGCCGCAGGGCGGGCCGGGCCCTGTCGGCGACCGCGAGGCGGCCGACCAGGGTCTCCACCGTCGGGTTCTCGAACAGGGTGCGGATGGGCAGTTCGGCGCCGAGCGCCGTCCTGGTCCGGCTGATCAGCCGGGTGGCGAGCAGGGAGTGGCCGCCCAGCTCGAAGAAGTTGTCGTCGATGCCGACCGTCTCCAGGCCCAGGACGTCGGCGAACAGCCCGCAGAGGAGCTTCTCGCGCTCGGTGGTGGGCAGTCGGCCAGCCGGGCGGCTCACCGTGTCCGGCGCGGGCAGCGCCTTGTGGTCGAGCTTCCCGTTCGGCGTCAGCGGCAGCACCTCCAGCGGGACGAACGCAGAGGGGACCATGAAGGCGGGCAGCGTCCGTGCGGCAGCCGCACGGACCGCGGCCGCGTCGAATCCGGCGCCGCCCGCGGGGACCGCGTAGGCGGTGATCCGGCGGTCGCCGGGACGGTCCTCGCGGACCACGACCGCCACCTGTGCCACGGCGGGGTCGGCGGCCAGCACCGCTTCGATCTCACCGAGTTCGATCCGGAAGCCGCGCACCTTGACCTGGTGGTCGGCGCGGCCCATGAACTCGATCTGGCCCTCGCCGTTCCAGCGCACCAGGTCGCCCGTGCGGTAGATCCGGGCGCCCGGCGGGCCGTACGGGTCGGCGACGAAGCGGCCCGCCGTGAGGTCGGGGCGGCCCAGATAGCCGCGGGCCAGGCCCGCGCCCCCGAGATACAGCTCCCCGGTGACCCCGGCGGGAACCGGCCGCAGCCGGCCGTCCAGCACATAGGCGGTGGTATTGGCCAGCGGGCCGCCGATGGGCGGGGCGCCCGGGTAATCGTACGGGGTGCGTACCCGGTGGGCGGTGGCGAAGGTGGTCGACTCGGTGGGCCCGTACACATGCGTGACGGTGGTCCGCGGGAACCGCTCGGCCGCCCTGCGCATCGCGGCGGGCGAGCACGCCTCACCACCGGTCCACACCTCGCGCAGCCCGGCCAGCGGACTGTCGTCGCCCTCGGTCAGCAGATTGAAGAGGGCGGTGGTGAAGAACGCCGCCGTGACCCGGCCGCCGCCGAGCACCTCCCGCAGGACGGCCACATCGACCTCGCCCGGCGGGGCGATGACAACCTCGCCGCCGGAGAGCAGCGGCACCCAGAGCTCGTACGTCGAGGCGTCGAAGGCGAGTGGCGAGTGCAGCAGGACCCGCCGGTGCGGCGTACCCGCGAAGGCGGGGTCGGCCGCGAGCGCCACGACGGCGCGGTGGGTGACCGCCACCCCCTTGGGCACCCCGGTCGAACCGGAGGTGAACATCGTGTACGCCAGCCGGTCCGGGTGGATGGGGAGCAGCGGGTCGGTGTCGGCGCCGGGGTGGCCGGTGGTGCATGGGTGATGGGTGGTGCCGGGGTGGCCGGCGCCGTCCTCCTCCCCCACCCGCAGGACCGTCATGTCCGGCGGGAAGCCGACGGCCGCGGGTCCTGTCCGGTCCGTGATGACGCGCTGGGCGCGGGACTGCTCCAGAATCACCCTGATGCGGTCCGCCGGATAGCGGGTGTCGAGCGGGACGTACACCGCGCCCGCCTTGAGGACGGCGAGTACGGCCACGACGGCGTCGAAGGACGGCTCCAGATGGAGCACCACCCGGCTCTCGGGCCCGGTCCCGTCGGCGATGAGCCGGTGGGCTAGCCGGTTGGCCCGCCGGTTGAGCCCGCCGTACGTCAGGACGTCGGCGCCGGACCGCAGGGCGACCGCGTCCGGGGTGCGGGCCGCCTGCTCCTCGAACCTGGCCGGCAGTGAACCCGCCGGGACGGGAGCCCCGGTGGCGTTCCAGCCGTACAGAACGCGCTCGCGTTCGGCGGCGGGCAGCAGGGGCAGCTCCCCGATGGGGAGCGCCGGGTCGGCGACGGCCGCCTCGATGAGCCGCACCAGACGGTCGGTGAGGGTCCGTGCGGTGCCGGCGTCGAAGAGGTCGGCCGCGTAACCGAGCGTTCCGGTGATCGAGGCGGGGCGTTCCTCGACGCTGATCGTGAGATCGAACTTGGCTGCGCCCGCGCTCAAGTCCTCCACCTGGGCGGAGAGTTCCGGGAAGTCGGCCGCGCCCGCCGCCGCGTCCTGGCCGACCAGCATCACCTGGAAGAGCGGGTGGTGGGCGAGCGACCGCACCGGGTTGACGATCTCCACGACCCGGTCGAACGGCACGTCCTGGTGGCTGTAGGCGGCCAGGTCGGTCTCCCGTACCCGGTCGAGGAGTTCATGGAAGGTGGGGTTGCCCGAGGTGTCCGTACGCAGCACCAGCGTGTTCACGAAGAAGCCGACCAGCCCCTCAAGCGCCTCGTCGGAGCGGCCGGCGACCGCGGTGCCCACGGGGATGTCGGTGCCCGCGCCCAGCCGGGTCAGCAGCGCGGCGACCGCGGCGTGCAGCACCATGAACGCGGTCGTCCCGGTGGACCTGGCGAGCGCGGAGAGCGCCCCATGGGTCTTTCCGTCCAGCCGGAACGGCACGCGTCCGCCGCGGTGCGAGGCGACCGCGGGGCGTGGCCTGTCCAGCGGGAGCGGGATCAGCTCCGGGCTCCCGGCGAGCCGCTCCGCCCAGTAGGCGCCCTGCCGGGCGAGCGGGCTGTCCGGGTCGTCGGCGGAGCCAAGACGTTCGCGCTGCCACAGCGCGTAGTCCGCGTAGGCCAGCGGCAGCGGTTCCGCCGCCGGGGCCCGGCCGCCGGTACGGGCGGCGTAGGCGTGGGAGAGATCGCGCAGCAGCGGCCCGGTGGACCAGCCGTCCGCGGCGATGTGGTGGATCAGCACCACCAGGACATGGCTGCGGGGTCCGGTGCGCAGCAGCGTGAACCGCACCGGGGGCGCGGTGTCGAGTACGAAGACATGCCGGGCCGCGTCCGCGAGCGCGCCGGGCAGTTCCTCATCGGTCACGTCCAGGACGTCGAGCGCGGGGGTGTGACCGGCCACGGGCAGCACCCGCTGGTACGGCTCGCCCTCTGACTCCGGGTACACCGTGCGCAGCGTCTCGTGCCGGGCGGTGAGGTCGCCGAGCGCGGCCTCCAGCGCGGGGAGGTCGAGCGGGCCGCGGAGCCGGACCGCGAGCGGCACGTTGTAGGTGGTGGCGCCGGTGTGCAGCCGGTTCAGGAACCACAGGCCGCGCTGGGCGTGCGAGAGCGGGATCCGGTCCGGGCGCGGCCGGGGGGACGGCCGTGCGCCCGCCCCGTCCGCGGTGGGGAGCCGGGCGGCCAGCTCGCGGACCGTGGGCGCCTCGAACAGCACCCGGATCGAGAGGTCTGCGCCGAACACCGGGCGTATCCGGCCGATCAGCCGGGTCGCGAGCAGCGAGTGCCCGCCGAGGTCGAAGAAGTTGTCCTCAGGTCCGGCCGCTTCGATACCCAGCACCTCGGCGAAGAGCCCGCACAGGATCTCCTCGGCCGCCGTGCGCGGGGCCGGACCCCCGGCTGCGGCCGGGAGCTCGGGCAGCGGCAGAGCGGCCCGGTCGAGCTTGCGGTTGGCGGTCAGCGGGAGCCGGTCGATGAGCACCACGGCGGCGGGGACCATGTAGTCGGGCAGCCGCCCGGCGGCGTACGCCCGCAGCCCTTCGGCGGTCACAGCGCCCGCGTCGGCGGTGGCGTCGCCCGTACCGGCCGTGGCTGCCGCACCGGTCGTGCTGTCCGTGAGGGCCGCGCTGTCCTTGGCGGCCGGGACCGCGTACGCGACGATCCGTCTGTCGCCCGGCCGGTCCTCGCGGACGATCACCGCCGTCTGGAACACCCCGGGGTGCGCGCCGAGCACCGACTCGATCTCGCCGGGCTCGATCCGGAAGCCGCGCACCTTCACCTGGTGGTCCACCCGGCTGATGAATTCGAGCCGACCCGCGCGGTTCCAGCGGGCCAGGTCGCCGGAGCGGTACATCCGGGCCCCGGGCGGCCCGAACGGGTCGGCCACGAAGCGGCCCGCGGTCAGGCCGGGACGCCCCGCGTAGCCGCGGGTCACCAGACCGCCCGCGATGTACAGCTCGCCGGGAACCCCGGGCGGCACCGGCCGCAGCCGGGCGTCGAGTACGTACATCCGGGTGTTCCAGACGGGGGTGCCGATGGTGATCACCCCGGCGGGCACCGTCTCGCCGGGCGCGATGCGGTACTCGGTGCAGCCCACCGTGGTCTCGGTCGGGCCGTACTCGTTGATGACGGTCGCACCGGGGTGTCTGTCCCGCCACTCCTGGAGCACCTCGCCCATCAACGACTCGCCTCCGAGCACCAGTTGGCCGGAGGGCGAGAAGGTGTCGGGCAGCTCGGTGAGCAGTGGGAGGTGGCTGGGGGTGGCCTTCACGAAGGTGGGCCGCCGGGTGACGGCGTTGTCCGGCGCGCTGCCGTCAAGCCCCACCAGCTGGATGCTGCCGCCCGAGGTGAGCGGCGCGAACAGACCGGTGACGGTGAGGTCGAAGGAGACCGGCGAGTGCACCAGTGCGCGGCCCGCCACCTGGTCGTACGCCTGCCGGGTCCAGGCCAGATAGAGGTTGAGGGAACGGTGCTCGACCACCACGCCCTTGGGGCGCCCGGTGGAGCCCGAGGTGAAGATGACGAAGGCGGGATGGGCGGCCAGCAGCGGCGCGTTGCGCTCACGGTCGGTCAGGTCCGTTGCGGGGAAAGTCGTTTCGGGGCCGGTGCCGGGTCCCGTCGTTTCGGGGTCGGCGCCGGACAGCTCTTCGGCCGTCTCCGGTGCGTCCAGGATCAGCTGCGGTACGGAGTCCGGGAGCCGGCCGCTCACCCCGGCCGTGGTGATGACCGTGACCGGGGCGACGTCCTCCAGCATGAACGCGATGCGCTCGGCCGGGTACGACAGGTCGAGCGGCAGATAGGCGCCGCCCGCCTTGCCGACCGCGAGCAGCACCGCGACCAGATCGGTGGAGCGCTCCAGGGCGACGGCCGCGTACCGCTCGGGGCCGACGCCCCGCGCGACCAGCAGCCGGGCGATCCGGTTGGCGCGTGCGTTGAGCTGCCGGTAGGTGAGCGTGGCACCGTCGTGCTCGACGGCGACGGCGTCCGGGGTGCGCCGTACCTGCGCCTCGAACAGCTCGGGCAGCGTGGCGTCGGGCACCGTACGGCCGGTGTCGTTCCACGCGTACAGCAGCCGCGCCCGGTCGTCGGCGCCCAGGATGTCCAGCTCGGCGATGGACCGGGCCGGGTCGGCGACGGCCGATGCGAGGAGCCGTACGAGCATCTCGGCCAGCGCCTGTGCACCCTCGGCGTCGAAGAGGTCGGTGGCGTACTCCAGGGTGCCCGCGAGCGCTCCGTCCGCTGACTCCTGGAAGAGGAACGACAGATCGGTCTTGGCCGCCCCGCGGTCCACCGTGCCCAGCTCGGCGCCGAGTCCGGGCAGATCGAACTCCGCGCGGTCCGCGCCCTGGAAGGTGAGCATCGTCTGGAACAGCGGGTGGTAGGCGAGCGAGCGTCCCGGGTTGAGGTGTTCGACCAGCCGGTCGAGCGGCAGGTCCTGGTGGGCGAAGTCCGCGAGGTCCGCGGCGCGTACCCGGCCGAGCAGATCGCGGAAGGACGGGGCGCCCGAGGTGTCGGTGCGCAGGCACAGGGTGTTCGCGAAGCAGCCGATCAGCGGGTCGAGCGCCTCGTCGGACCGGCCGGTCGTCGCCGTGCCGAACGGAATGTCCGTACCGGCGCCGAGCCGGGTGAACAGCGCGGCCATACCGGCCTGCACGGTCATGAAGAGCGTCGAACCGGTCCGCCGGGCCAGTGCGGCGAGGCCCTGGTGCAGGGCGGCGTCCACGGTGAAGGTGGTGCGCGCGCCGCGGTTGCTCGCGACGGCGGGCCGCGGCCGGTCGGTGGGCAGCTCCAGCACGTCCGGCAGCCCGGCCAGCCGCTGCGCCCAGTAGCCGAGCTGGGCTTCTGAGTCGTCGGCGCCGTGCTGCCAGAGCGTGTAGTCGGCGTACTGGACGGGCAGCGGCTCCCAGTCCGGTGCCGCGCCGCCGGCCCGCGCGGCGTAGGCGCGGGACAGGTCGTGGCCGAGGGGGGCGAGCGAACCGCCGTCGGTCGCGATGTGGTGCAGCACCAGGAGCAGCACATGGCTGCCGTCGTCCACTGCGAACAGCGAGGTGTGCAGCGGGGGTTCGGCGGCCAGGTCGAAGCGGTGGCGGGCCGCGGCGGAGAGCAGGTCCGGCAGCGCGGTACGGGTGGCCGCGGTCACCGGCAGTTCCGGGCGGGCCTCGTCGCGTATCTCCTGGCAGGGCTCGCCGCCGTCCTGCCGGTAGACGGTGCGCAGCACCTCGTGCCGGTCGGTGAGGTCGCCGAGCGCCGCCCGCAGTGCTCCACGGTCGAGCGGCCCGGTGAGCCGCAGGGTGAGGGCGATGTTGTACGAGGTGTCGTCGGCGTCCAGCTGCTGGAGGAACCACAGGCGCCGCTGGGCGGCCGAGAGCGGCAGCCGCGCGGGACGTTCGGCGCGGGTGAGGGCCGGGCGGCCGGTGGCCGCGCCGTCCAGCCGGGCGGCGAGCGCGGCGGGGGTGGGGGCGTCGAAGACCGCGTTCGCGGGGAGCGTCACCCCGAAGATCCGGCGGACCCGGTTGACGAGCCGGTTGGCCTTGAGGGAGTGGCCGCCCAGCGCGAAGAAGTCGTCGCCGGGGCGGGCCCGCCGGATGCCCAGCACCTCCGCGAACAGCCCGCACATCAGCTCCTCGCGGACCCCGCGCGGGGCGCGGCCGGCGGCCCGGCCACCGGTGGCCTCATCCGGCACGGGTGCGGGGAGCGCGGCACGGTCGGTCTTGCCCCGGTCGGTCAGCGGCAGCGCGCCCAGGACGACGACCCGGTCCGGCACGGCGTACGCGGGCAGCAGCCCGGCGACGAAGTCCCTTACGGCGTCGGGGTCCAGGGTGATGGTGCGGGCGCTGACGGTGCCGGGGGCCGGGGTGATGGCGGGGGAGCTCACGGCGTCCGGGCCCGGGGCGGCGGCCGGGGTACTTACGGCGTCCGGGTCCGGGGCGGCGGCCGCTGCGGGCACCACGTATCCGGTCAGTGATCCGCCGTGCACGGCGACAGCCGCGCGGGCGACGCCGGGGGCCAGCAGCAGCGCCGCCTCCGTCTCGGCGGGTTCAAGACGGAAGCCGCGCACGGTGAGCCGGCCGTCGAGACGGCCGTCCGGCACCAGGGCGCCGCCGGGCAGCGGCCGGACCCGGTCGCCCGTGCGGTAGTCGCCGGCGTCCGGGCCGCCGAAACCGGCGGCAGGACCGTCCGGGCTGGCGGTGTCCGGGCGGGCGGTGTCGGCGTACCGGGCCAGATGGCGGGTGCGGACGACCAGTTCACCCGGGGCGTCGGCGTTTACGGCGGGGACGAGCGTGGCGTCGTCGTACCGCACCAGCAGTTCCACGCCCTCGATTCCGGGTCCGAGCGGGACCCGGGGCCCGGACCGTACGGCGGGCGGCGCGCCGGGCTCATGGGCGACCGCGACGGAAACGGCCTGCGGGGTCTCCGTGGTGCCGTACAGATTGAGCAGCCGGGCCCCGGGGGCGTGGGCTGCCCAGGCGTCAACCGTGCTCCAGCCGAGCACATCGCCGCCGAAGCCCACCAGCCGCAGCGCGGGCCAGGCGGCCCCGTGGGCACCGCCACCGGCCGCGTCGGCCAGCGCGTCGCCGAGGCCGGGGGACAGGTGGACGACGGTGACCGCCTCATCGGCGAGCCAGCGCGCCACCGCCGCTGCCTCACCGGGCCCCGCGTCGGGGAAGACGGCCGAGCCGCCCGCCCACAGCGGCACGAACACATCGCGCAGCAGCGGGTCATGGCCGAGCCCGGAGAGCACAGCCACCCGGTCGCCGGACCCGAGCGCGAACGTACCGGTGTACCAGTCGAGGAAGTGCTCCACGGCCTCCCAGCCGCCTTCGACGGCTCGGGGCGTGCCCGTGGTGCCGGAGGTGAAGCTGGTGTACGCCCTGCGGTCGGCGGGGTACGGGCCGCCGGAGAGGGAGGCGGACACGGGCGGGAAGCCGGTCGTGGTCCCGGAGGCGGCGCCCGCCGCATCGGGGCCGGGAGCGTCGGGGCCGTCAGTGCCGGACCCGGGAGCGTCGGACACCCGCAGGACCGGTGCCGTGCCGGTGAGTGCGGCGGGGGGTTCGCCCGCGCCGCAGGTCAGCCAGGCGACGGGCGCGGTACGGACCGCGTACTGACGGAGCCGCTCCCCGGGGTGTGCCGCGTCGAGGACGGTGAACGCGGCGCCGGACCTGGCGACCGCGACGAGCGCGACGGCCAGCGCCGGGGTGCGGCGGGCGTACACGGCGACCGTGTCACCGACGCCGATCCCGAGGGCCCGCAGCCGGGCCGCGACCGCGCCGCTCACCGCGTCGAACTCCCGGTAGCTCCAGCGCTGTCCGCCTCCGGACACCGCGACGGCGTCCGGTGTGCTCGCGGCGTGACCGGCGAGCCGGGCGGCCAGCCGCCCACCGACCGGTGCGGGGTCCTGCGACAGCCCGGTTCCCCGGCCCCGTATCGCGACTCCTGCCATGGATACGACTCCCTCGTTCTCGCTTTCCGACTGGCCAGAACCGTAGGGAGCCGTTATTTCGGTGCGTTATTGAAGACCTTTCCGCGCTCCGCACCGGCCCGGCGGCTCCGGCCGGCCTTATGCGGGCGATAAGCCGCCGATAGACGGGCCTTCTAGCGTCCGGTCGCCGCTTTCTTTTCCCGCGGACACCGAGAGGACCCCATGACAACCACAACCCCTGCGATACGGACAGAAGATCTGGTCAAGAACTTCGGGGGCACCCCCGCCGTGCGGGGCGTGAGCCTTGAGGTTCCGACCGGTGTGGTGCTCGGCCTGCTGGGCCCCAACGGAGCCGGCAAGACGACCACGGTCCGCATGCTCGCGACACTGACCCGGCCGGACGGAGGCCGCGCCCTGGTGCACGGCTACGACGTCGTGAAGCAGCCCCGCGAAGTCCGCTCCCTGATCGGGATGACCGGGCAGTACGCGGCCGTCGACGAGGACATCTCCGGCTGGGAGAACCTCTATCTCGTCGGCCGGCTGCTCAACATGGGCCGCAGGCAGGCCCGCAGCAGCGCCGAGGCCATGCTGGAACGCTTCGGCCTCACCGAAGCGGGCGGCAGGCCGGTGCGCGGCTACTCCGGTGGCATGCGCCGCAGACTCGATCTGGCGGCGAGCCTGCTCGGCGACCCGAAGGTGCTGTTCCTGGACGAGCCGACCACCGGACTCGACCCGCACAGCCGCAACGCCCTCTGGGCCGAGGTGCGTGCCCTGGCCGGGAACGGTACGACCGTGCTGCTGACCACCCAGTACATGGAGGAGGCCGAGGCGCTGGCCGACTCCGTCATGGTGATCGACCACGGCCAGGTCATCGCGTCCGGCACCAGCCAGGAGCTGCGCGAGCGGATCGGCGGCCCGGTCCTGCGGATCGCGCCGGAACGGCCGGACGACCTGGCCGCGGTGCGCCGCGCGCTGCTCGCCGCCGGCCTCGGTACGGCCCGCGCGGACGACGAGGAGTCGGTGGTGTCGCTCCCGCTGAGCGGAACCGGCGCCGAACTCACCTCTGCGGTCAGGGTGCTGGGCGATGCGGGGATCCCGCTGGCCCGCGTCGACACCCATGTGCCGAGCCTCGACGAAGTCTTCCTGACCCTGACCGGCACGGCACCCGCCGTACTCCCGGACAACCGGCCGGAGGCCGCGGACCCGGGCCACTCCGCGGAGACCGTCGAGACCTCCGGCACCCCCGGCCCTTCTGACACCACCGACACCACCGGCGCCGCGGGGTCCCTCGCGGGGCGGCCCGCCCGGACCTCCGCCGACCACGAGATCACCAGGAGCGCGGCATGAGTACGGCAGTCTCCGTCCCTCTGGCCGGTGTCCCCGGTCCCCGTGAGGCACTGCGCCATTCGCTGGCCATCGCCCGGCGCAATCTGCGCAAGGTGCTCGCCAGCCCCGGCCAGGTGCTCGACGCGACGCTGATGCCGGTCATCTTCGCGCTGATCTTCGTCTACATATTCGGCGGCGCGATCTCCGGAAGCGCCGGCGCCTACCGGCAGTTCGTGATGCCCGGCATCATGGCGCTGACCACCACCATCGCCTCACGCACCTCGGGCACCAGCCTGAGCATCGACTTCTCCACCGGCGTGATGGACCGCTTCCGCTCGCTGCCGATGGCGCGGTCGGCGGTGCTGTCCGGCCGGATCCTCGCGGACACCGTACGGATGCTGGCCAGCCTGCTCGTGGTGTTCGCCTTCGCCCTGGCGATCGGCTTCCGGGTGCACACCGGGATCCTCCAGGCAGCGGCCGCGATCGGGCTGATCCTGCTGTACGGGGTCGCGCTGGCCTGGCTGCACGCGTTCATCGGGCTGACCGCGCGCACCATCGAGACCGTGCAGAGCGTGGGCATGCTCGCCATGGTGCCGCTCCAGTTCGGCAGCTCCATCTTCGTCGCCCCCGGGACCATGCCGCACTGGCTCGGCCTGGTGGTCGCGCACAACCCGATGTCGACGGTGGTCGACGCGGCGCGCGGGCTGCTGACCGGCGGCCCGGTGGCCGGCGATGTGGTGGGCGCCCTGGCCTGGAGCCTGGGCCTGATCGCGGTGCTGGCCCCGCTCTCCGTACGCCAGTACCGCCGCCGCAGGTGAGCTGTATGACAGCTATGGATCCCACCTGTGCTCCCGCTCCCGCCCCCACCGCAGCTCCGAATCCGGCTCCGAATCCGGCCGCCACCGCCCGCTGGCTGCGAGACCTCGGCACCACCGGCCCCGATCCCCGGATCCGGCTGGTCTGCTTCCCGCACGCCGGGGGCGCGGCGAGCTTCTTCCGCGGCTGGCCGGCCCGGCTCGACCGGGACACCCAGGTCCTCGCGGTGCGCTACCCCGGCCGTGAGGACCGGATCACCGACCCGCTCGTCGCCCGCATGGACCAGCTCGCCGGGCCGCTCACCGAGGCGGTGGCCCCCCTCATGGACCGGCCCGTGGCGTTCTTCGGCCACAGCATGGGCGCGTCGGTGGCGTACGAGGTCGCCTCCCGCCTCGCCGCTTCGGGGCGCCCGGGACCCGCCGCGCTGCTGGTCTCCGGCCGGGCCGCCCCGCACCGTCTGGCCCGCACGACCCTCGGGGGAGACGGCAACGACGCGCTGATCGCCGACGTCCGGCGCCGCGGCGGTCCGCTCGCCGCCGCGCTCGACGACCCCGATCTGCTCGACCTGGTCCTCCCGGCGATCCGCTCGGACTACCTGCTGGTCGACGGCTACGCGGAGCAGGCCCGGCTGCGCGTCCTCGACACCGACGTCGTCGCCTACTACGGCGACGCCGACCCCGACGTACCGGCCGATTCGGTGCTGGCCTGGGGCGATGTGAGCCCCGGCCGGTTCGACGCCAGGCGCTTCACGGGCGACCACTTCTACCTGGTGCCCCGGGCCGCCGAACTGGCCGCCGACATCGCGGGCCGGCTGCGCGCCCTCCGCGCCGCGGAGCCACCGCACCGGGCCCCGCACCCAGTCCACCGGTCCCCGTACCGGAATCCCCCACAGGAAAGGCAGTTCTGATGACCCGTCCCGCCCCTCTGGTCGAGGCCAGCGGCCTGACAAAACGCTACGGCGACCGGACCGCCGTGCAGGACCTCACCTTCACCGTCCAGCCGGGCAAGGTCACCGGCTTCCTCGGGCCCAACGGCGCGGGAAAGTCCACGACCATGCGGCTGCTGCTCGGACTCGACCGCCCGGACAGCGGCTCCGCCACCATCGGCGGTGTCCCGTACGGACGGCTGATCCACCCGCTGCGCACCATCGGTGCGCTGCTGGAGGCGAAGGCCATGCACAAGGGCCGCAGCGCCTACCACCACCTGCTCTTCCTCGCCCGCACCCAGGGCCTGCCCGCCGCACGGGTGGACGAGGTGCTGGAACGGGTGGGACTGACCGAGGTCCGCAGGTCACGTTCCGGCGGCTTCTCCCTGGGCATGGGCCAGCGGCTCGGCATCGCGGCGGCGCTGCTCGGCGATCCGCAGATCCTGCTCCTGGACGAGCCGGTCAACGGGCTCGACCCCGAGGGGGTCCTGTGGATCCGCAACCTCATGAAGTCCCTCGCTGCCGAGGGCAGGACGGTCCTGGTCTCCAGCCATCTGATGAACGAGATGGCCGTCACCGCCGACCACCTCATCGTCATCGGCCGGGGGCGGCTGCTCGCGGACTGCCCGGTCGCCGAGTTCATCGACGCCAACTCCACCACGTCGGTTCTCGTCCGCACCCCGGACGCCGACCGGCTGCGCGACATCGTCGCGGCCAGGGGAGCCGTCGCCGAGCAGGGCCCGTCCGGTGCGCTGACCGTCACCGGCTCCGAGGCCGAGGAGGTCGCCCGGTGGGCGGCCGAGCACCGCATCGTCATCCATGAACTCACCCCGCAACGCGCCTCCCTGGAAGAGGCGTTCATGCGGATGACCAGCGGCAGCGTCGAGTACGGCGATGCCACCCTCACCAGCGGGAGCGCGGCATGACCACAGCGACCACCCCGGCGGGCAGCGCTCTGCCCGCAGCCCTGCCGGCCCGGTCGGCCTCCGGCGGATCCGTCCCCTTCATCGGGCTGCTGCGCGCCGAGTGGATCAAGATCCGCTCCGTGCGCTCCACGCTGTGGACCCTGCTGCTGATGCTGGTGACCGCGGTCGGCGTATCGGTCCTGCTCTCCGCGCTCGCGGCGTCGAAGTGGGACACAGCGTCGCCCGCCGACCACCGGAAGATACTGAACGACCCGGTCGGTGCGATCTTCGGCGGACTCGGGCTCGCCGAGCTGGTGATCTGCGTGCTCGGTGTGCTGGTCGTCACCAGCGAGTACTCCAGCGGCACCATCCGGGCCAGTGTCCTGGCCGTACCCAAGCGGGCGCCGATGCTCGCCGCCAAGGCGCTGGTGTTCGCGGCGCTGACGCTGGTGGCCGGTGAGATCGCCGCCTTCGCCTCGTTCCTCGCCGGGGCGCGGCTGCTCCACCCGCACGCCCCGATAGCGCTGTCCGATCCGGGAGTGCTGAAGGCCGTCGCGGGCACCGGCCTCTTCCTCGCGGCCATGGGCGTGTTCGCCCTGGCCGTCGGCGCGCTGATCAGGCACACGGCGGGAGCGGTCGCCGGGGTGATCACCTTCGTCCTGGTCCTCTCCCCCCTGGCATCGAGCCTGCCGGGGACAGCGGGGCGAGACATCGCCGCCTGGCTGCCCACCAACGCGGGCCAGCTGATCGCCTTCACCCACCCGTCGGCCGACCAGATCCTCACGCCGTGGCAGGGCCTGGGTGTCTGTGCGGCCTGGGGGGTCGGGCTGCTGGTGCTGGCCTCGGTCCTGCTGAGGAAGCGCGACGTCTGAACCGGATCGGCCCGAACCGGACCGGCCGGGCCCCGACCGTGGCGTCTCCGGGACGGACCCGCGCCCGCCGTACCCCGGCGGGGGGGGGGGGCCCCCCGGGGCCCCCCCCCCAGCCCACCCCAAGCCCCCACCCACCCCCCCCACCCCACACAACAGCGCGCG